>JAGLBH010000257.1 GCA_018260285.1 Arthrobacter sp.
TGAGGAACCCATACCGCTCGAGAATCGGCCGCGAGAACTCGGTGGAGTCGCTGTGGGTGAGCGTCTTGCCGCGGGCCAGCGCCGCACATCCCGGGTTTGGCGGCCGTCAGGCGGCGGACGGCATCCGGGACGAGGGCACGGGACATCATGCCTCCAGGCTACGAACCCATTGGGATATGTCAATGGATGATGAGTCGGAATCTGGCGGGCAGGAGATCATCCCCCTGGGGGGCCCTGTGCCGCCTCAGCGGATGTACTGGCGGAGAATGCGCGCGGCCCCGTCGTCGTCCACTGATTCGGTGACCTCATCGGCGGCATTCTTGACCTCGTCGGGAGCCTGCCCCATGGCAATTCCGCGGGCCGCCCAGCGGAGCATTTCGATGTCGTTTCGGCCGTCGCCCATGGCCACCGTGTCGGAGGGGTCCACGCCCAGGGTGCGCCGCAGGTTCTCCAGGGCGCTGGCTTTCGTTGTGCCGGACGCGGCAATATCGAGCCACGCCGTCCAGCCCACGGAATACGTCACGCCGTGGAGGCCGATTGATTCGACTGCCTCACCGAATTCCTCCGCCGTCGAATCCGTGGAGAACACCACCACGCGCACCGCAGTCTTTTCGGCGAGCTTTTCAATGGGCAGCGCCTTGGCCGGAACGCCGAAGCTGGCGTCCTGGAATTCGAGGGTGGACCAGTATTCGCCGTTCTCGTCCTCCACCGCGAAATGCGCGCCGGGCAGCTGTTCGCGGAGCGCGAGAATCACTTTTCCGGGGCGGAACGTCACGCGCTCGATGACCTCGAAGCCGCCCTCCGCGTCCGGATCCAGCCGCGCAGTCACGCCGCCGTTGGACGCCACGATGTGCCCGCGCTCGATCCCGAACTCCTGCGCGATCGGCAGCGCCGCGTACAGCCCTCGGCCCGTCGCCACGACCACGCGGCTCTCCCCCGCCGCGAGCGCGCGCCCGGCCTCTCGCACTCCGTGGGACATGTCCCCGTGATGGTTCACAAGCGTCCCGTCCACGTCCAGGGCAATCAGTCGCGGGCCCGATGCGGGCTGAGTCATCGTCTCGGCAGTCATGCCTCCATCTTGCCTGTTTCCTGCGAACGGGAGGTAGTCGGCGGGTGTCTTCTTGGCGGTGTCGTCCTCCACAGGCTTGCGGCGCCTGATATTCCGGGCGACGACGCCGGGGCCCGCCCCCCGTTGTCCACATTGTCCGGAGATGGGCCTCGCGGGCTGGGGCGCATGGTGCACGGTGGTGGCATGACAGAGCTGCTCCTCGCCTCCGACCTGCCCGCGGGCCACAGCCCTTCCCGCCTCTACGCGGCGTTTCACCGAGGCGATGTGGTGCGCCTCGCCCCGGGGGCTTTTCTCGCAGCGGAGGAGTGGGGCCGTCTGAGCCTCGGGCAGCGCTACCGCTGCGTCGCCGGTGCGGTGGGACGGGGGCGCGCTCTCACAGGCCGGTCCGTCATGGCGCTCGAGGGGTATCCCCTCTGGCCCACGCCGCAGGAGGTGGATGTGGCCCACCGCTCGGACAGCCATCGAGGGCTGGGCGCCCGGCTTCCCCAGGGACATCGGCTGAGGGTGCACCCGTGGGATGGGCCGCTCGAGACGCGGAAGGGGTGTGAGTGCGTGCCTCTGGACTCCGCGCTGCTCGTGGCCCTCACCCGCCTCCCCTTCGAGTCAGCGGTCATCCTGGCGGACGCCTATCTGCGCCAGGCCGCCCTCCAGGACAGGCGGGTCCATCCGGAAGTCGCAGAGGAGCGTCGCGCGGAGCTCCTCGAGACCCTGGCCGCCTCTCGCCTGCGGACCGGGCGGGGGCAAGCGCGAGAGGCGCTGCTCTTCGCCGATGCGCTCAGCGAATCTGTGGGCGAGTCTCGCTCTCGGGTGCTGTTCCACGAGTCGGGCCTGCCCGCACCGGTGCTGCAGAAGACCGTCCAGCTGGAGACAGGCGACCTTCTGCGGGGCGACTTCTACTGGCCCGAGGCCCATGTCATCGGCGAGTTCGACGGCAAGGTCAAATACGGCAAGCTCCTCCGCCCCGGAGAAACCCCGCAAGAGGCCGCCCTCCGCGAGCGCAAGCGGGAGAAGAACAGCAGAAATTCGGCCGCGGTTTGCATAGGTCGAAGGTCTCCAATTGGCATGCCCTTATCCCTTTATCCCGCCCTCACCCTTCAAAAAATTTCAATATGCGTACCTGGGTA
>JAGLBH010000258.1:0-941 GCA_018260285.1 Arthrobacter sp.
GGAGCACGCCGATCTGCCCCGGGTACAGGCGGAGGGTGGTGGGCGGAGCCAGCACTGCGGTGCCCCGAGTGGCGGTACAGCGGTCGAGTTCCACGAGGGGGGTCTCCATAGGGTCCAGTATAGGAAGGCGCTGTGACGGGGTATGACAAACCCTGACGCATTTCTGTGAGGTGGCCTACTATTGCTGGCATGACTGCGCAGAAGCCCACGCTCCAGGAAACCCGGATGGCTGTTGCGAATACCCTCAAGGGGTCCGCAGGCAATCTCATCGAATGGTACGACCTCTACATTTACGCTGCCTTCAGCTCGTATTTCGCAGCCCAGTTCTTCGACAAGAGCGATCCGGTCCAGAACCAGATCAACGCCTACCTCGGGTTCGCCCTGACGTTCCTCATGCGGCCGGTCGGGTCCTGGTTCTTCGGGCGATACGCGGACCGGCACGGGCGCAAGGCCGCCCTGACGCTCTCCATCACGCTCATGGCCGCGGGCTCCCTCATCCTGGCGGTGCTCCCCGGGCGGGACGCCATCGGCGTGTGGGCCATGGTCATCCTGTATCTCTCCCGCCTGCTCCAGGGCTTCTCCCTCGGCGGCGAATACGGCACCTCGGCCACCTACATGTCCGAGGTGGCGACGCGGAACCGGCGCGGGTTCTTCTCCAGCTTCCAGTACGTGACCCTCGTGGGCGGCCAGGTTCTGGCTCTGCTCACGCTCATCATCCTGCAGAACACCCTGGGAGAGGCCGACCTCAAGGCCTGGGGCTGGCGCATCCCCTTCTTCATCGGGGCGCTCGGGGCCCTCGTGGTGCTCTTTCTGCGGCGCACCATGGACGAGTCGCTCAGCACGGATCACATCGCCTCGGCGTCGTCGGGCACGGGCGAGGCCCAGGACGCCGGAACTCTGCGCGTCCTCTTCCGCGACCACTGGCGGCCGCTGCTCCTCAC
>JAGLBH010000258.1:951-2191 GCA_018260285.1 Arthrobacter sp.
GCACGGTGGCGTTCTACACGTACACGACGTACATCCTCAGCTACATGAACAACGTCTCGGGGATCCCCAAGACCCAGACTTCGGTCATCAACTTCTGGGCGCTCCTCGTCTTCATGGTGCTGCAGCCGGTGGCCGGGCTGCTCTCTGACATGGTGGGCCGCAAGGCCATGCTCGTGGCCTTCGGGGTGGGCGGCGTGCTGCTCACGTGGCCGATTCTCTCCACGCTGGCCCACGTCAAGACCCCCGTGATCGCCTTCCTGCTCATGCTCGTCGGCCTGGTGGTCACGGTGAACTACACGTCGATCTCCGCGCTCGTCAAGGCTGAGCTCTTCCCGGCCAAGATCCGGGCGCTCGGCGTGGGGCTGGGCTACGCGATCGCGAACTCGGTCTTCGGCGGGACCACCCCACTCATCGGCGAGTACATGAACAAGCACGGCATGCAGACCGGGTTCATCGTCTACGTCACGGCCTGCATCGCGGTCTCGCTCGTGGTCTACATCTTCTTCCTCCCGAAGAACCGCAGCGCCACCGTGCTCGACGCCGAGCAGGGCCACGCCTTCGAGCCTGCCACCTCGGGATCAGCGGCTCGACGGTGAAGCCGGCTCACGGCCTGGCTGCCTCCGCCGTCGGAGTCATCTGGGGGCTGAACTTCCTCTTCATCCACGACGGGCTGCTGGACGTTCCGCCGCTGGTCTTCGCCGCTCTGCGGTTCACCTGCGTGGCGTTCCCCGCGGTGCTCTTCGTCAAGAGACCTCGCGTGCCGTGGTGGGCGCTCGCGGGGGTGGGGCTCTTCATGTCCGCGGGGCAGTTCGCCGGGCTGTACACCGGCATGTCTCTGGGCATGCCTGCCGGGCTGACGCCCCTCGTCGCGCAGTCCCAGATGATCTTCACGGTGCTCATCGCCATGGTGCTCTTCCGGGAGAAGCCCACCCGGCTGCAGACACTGGGCATTCTCGTCGGCATGATCGGGCTGGTCCTCGTAGCGGCAGGTCGCGGGGCCGAGGCTCCTCTGGGGCCGCTCCTGCTCGTTCTCCTGGGCGGCCTCTCGTGGGGGATCGGCAACATCTTCTCGCGATTCGCCAAGACGCCCGCGGGAGAGAGCGCCTCGGGGCTGAGCATCGTGGTCTGGTCCGCTCTCTGGGCGCCGCTTCCCCTGCTCGCGCTGGCCTCTGCGCAGATGGGCCCCGCCGCTGTGGGCCACGCCCTGACCCACATCACCCCGCGGGCGTGGATGGCCACG
>JAGLBH010000259.1 GCA_018260285.1 Arthrobacter sp.
CAGACCGCGCCGCCTCTGGCAGCCCCTCAACGCCAGAGGGGAGCCGCACGAGCTGACGTGCGACTCCCCTCGGAGACTTCAGAGCGGCTGTGGCTACTCGCCGATGATCGTGTCCACGAAGGCCCCGGGCTCGAAGGGAGCGAGGTCGTCGGGCCCCTCGCCCAGGCCGATGAGCTTCACCGGCACTCCGAGCTGGCGCTGAATGGAGACGACGATGCCGCCCTTCGCCGAGCCGTCCATCTTCGTCAGGACGATGCCCGTCACGTTGACCACCTCGGAGAAGACCTTGGCCTGGACCAGGCCGTTCTGGCCTGTCGTGGCGTCGAGGACGAGGAGGACCTCGTCCACGGGGCGCAGCTTCTCCACGACGCGCTTGATCTTGCCGAGCTCGTCCATGAGGCCGGCCTTGTTCTGAAGGCGACCGGCCGTGTCGATCATGACGACGTCCACGCCCTCGTCGATCCCTCGCTTGACGGCGGTGTAGGCCACGGAGGCGGGATCTGCGCCCTCGCCGGAGGAGACCGTCTCGACGCCGACGCGGGAGCCCCACGTCGTCAGCTGCTCGGCGGCGGCGGCGCGGAAGGTGTCAGCCGCCCCGAGCAGGACGGTCTTCTCCTGGGCCACCAGCACGCGGGCCAGCTTGCCGACCGTCGTCGTCTTGCCCACGCCGTTGACGCCCACGACGATGGAGACGACCGGCTTTGAGCCGTCCTTGTCCGTGGCGATGGAGCGGTCCATCGTCGGATCCACCATCTGGAGGAGCTCCTCGCGGAGCATGCGGCGCACGTGGTCGGGATCCCGGCTGCCCTCCACCTTGACGCGGGCCTTGAGGCGGTCCACGAGCTCCATCGAGGCGGCTGTGCCCATGTCGGAGAGGAGCAGGGTCTCCTCGATCTGGTCCCACACGTCGTCGTCGATCTTGTCGCTCGCGAGCAGCGCAAGGAGGGCTCGGCCCATCGTGTTGTTGGAGCGGACCAGGCGGGAGCGCAGGCGCTGGAGACGCCCCAGGGCGGCATCCGGCCGCTCGAGCGTGGAGACGGGCGACTGCCCCAGGCCAGCGGTGTCATCCGCGTCGACGGGGGTCTGGTAGCGGGGGCCGCGGCGTCGTCCGGCAACGAGGGCGATGGAGACGCCCGCCACGAGGAGAACGGCGAGGCCGCCGAGGATCAGCATGAGGAGAGAGTCATTCACACTCCAAGGCTCCCACATCGACCTTGGAGAAATCTCATCGGCCGCGCCCGGTCATCGTCCGGGAGCGGCTCAGTCCTCCCGCGCGAGCTTCTGGCTGATGACGAGGGAGACGCCGTCGCCGCGCATGCTCACGCCGTAGAGCGCATCGGCGATCTCCATCGTGCGCTTCTGGTGCGTGATGATGATGAGCTGGCTGGAGTCGCGCAGCTCCGTGAGCAGGCCGATGAGCCGCCCGAGGTTCGCGTCGTCGAGCGCGGCCTCCACCTCGTCCATGACGTAGAACGGCGAGGGGCGGGCCTTGAAGATCGCCACGAGCAGGGCGATCGCCGTGAGGGAGCGCTCGCCGCCGGACAGCAGCGAGAGCCTCTTGACCTTCTTGCCCGCGGGGCGCGCGCTGACCTCGAGGCCCGAGGTGAGCAGGTCATCGGGGTTCGTCAGCTCGAGTGAGCCCTCGCCCCCGGGGAACAGGCGCTGGAACACGTGGACGAACTCTCGCGCGGTGTCCTCGAACGCCTCGGCGAAGACGCGCTCGATCGTCTCGTCCACGTCCTTGATGATCTTGAGCAGGTCCGCCCGGGAGCCGCGGAGGTCAGCCAGCTGGCTCGCCAGGAAGGAATGCCGCTGCTCGAGCGCCGCGAACTCCTCGAGCGCCAGCGGGTTGACTTTGCCCAGGGCCTGCATCTCGCTCTGGGCGCGCTTGAGACGCTTGACCTGGGCCTCGCGGTCGAAGGCGCTGCCGTCGGGCAGGGGGACGTCCGGCCCGAACTGCTCGAGCAGCGCCTCGGGGCTGAGCCCCAGGCTCTCGAGGGCGGCCCGCTCCAGCTCCGCCGTCCGCGCCGCCTCGTGCTCCAGATGAGCGCTCGTCGTGGCGTGCTCGCCGGAGAGGCTCTGGTGGCGGGCGCGCTGCTCCTGTGTGCTGCGCAGGTGCTCGTCGTGACTGCGGCGGGCGTCGGCGATGATCCGCGCGGCCTCCTCTGCGGCTCTTTGGCGCTGGGCCA
>JAGLBH010000025.1:0-14554 GCA_018260285.1 Arthrobacter sp.
GAGGCGCTCACTCTCTACAGTGAGGCCCTCACTGGGGCTCATCGGGAGAGCGCCTCGAGGTCAGGGCTCTCCGCCAGAGACGAGCCGACCTGCCGGGCGGACCCTCAGGAGGCTGCGTCTCGAGCGCTCGTCGTCCGGCTCAGGTGAGAGCCGATCCGGCGCCATGCGATGAGCACCGTGCCGCCCGCGATCACAGCCGCGGCCACGAAGAGCACGGCGACGACCATCGGGTCCCCGCCGTTCTGCTTGACCAGCCAGGTGGCGTAGGCGGGGATGGGGCCTGCGATGAGGGCCGCCGTCGGCTCCCGCACGAGCACGACGCCGGAGAGGCGGTGGCGCGGCTCGAAGAGCGACGTGAGCATGATGCCCTGTGTCGCGTAGAGCGCCGCCAGGCCCACGCTGATGCCCAGAACCATGGCGAGCACGATGAGCGGCTCAACACCCGTGGCGAAGAGCGGGAAGACGACGAGCCCGAAGAGGACGAAGACGCCGCAGCCCGCGAGCCAGACGAGCCGCGCCCCGAAGCGGTCCACGAGGCTGCCCGCGAGCGGAACCATGCCGATCGCCAGGGTGGACGAGACCAGGTTGGCGAGGAGGCCGAACCACGCGGGGTAGTGCAGCGTGTTCGTCAGGTAGGAGAGCAGGAAGACCTGCGTCAGCGAGGAGAACGCCAGGTAGGGGCCGTTGATGCCGAACCCGATGAGGATCTCCCGCCACTGGTGGATGATGGCCTGGCCCATGGGGAAGCGAGCCACGTTCCCCGCGGCCTTGACCTTCTGGAACTCCTCTGTCTCGTGGATGCCCGTCCGGATCCAGTAGCCGACGCCGAGCGTCACCGCGCTGGCGAGGAAGGGAAGGCGCCAGCCCCAGCTCAGCAGATCCTCCCGGGGGAGCAGCGCCACGAGGGAGAACACCGCCGTGCCGAGGACGATGCCGGCGAACACGCCCATCCCGGGCAGCGCGACCCGGAGGCCGTAGCGGCGGCCGTCGCCGTTCTCCGCCATCATGACGAGGGAGCCCACGTACTCCGCGCCCGCGCCCATGCCCTGCAGGATTCGGAGAGTGCCCAGGAGAATCGGCGCCCAGACCCCGATGCTCGCATGGGTGGGCAGCAGGCCGATGCCCAGCGTGGACACGCCCATGAGCATGAGGGTCATGATGAGCATGGGCTTGCGTCCCATGCGGTCCCCGAAGTGGCTGAAGAGCAGGCCGCCGAGGGGCCTGCCGAGGTAGCCGAGGGCAAAGGTCAGCAGTGCGCTGATGATCTGGGCGTTCGGATCCCCCGACGGGAAGAAGAGGGGGCCGAAGACGAGCGCGGCGGCCAGGCCGTAGAGCGTGAAGTCGTAGTACTCCACCATGCTGCCGATGATCCCGGCCCACGCCGTTCTGCGCAGGTTGCTTGAGGGGGCGTGTGGGGCGGGCAGGGCCCCGGATGTCGCTGGAACAGAAGCGGGCTGAGCCATGATTCCTCCGATGATTTGCCAGAGCGAAGAGAATATATGGGGTGTCGTGCTTCTCTCTGGTGCTTCCTTCGATTATTCATCGGATGTATCGGCGTGACAAGGACTTTTTGTCCCATGGCTTCCGGTGGGGTTCTGGTGGAGTTTGGGGGCGGGGCGTCCGCTAGGGGGTCACGGCTGTCCGCCGGGTGACCCTGCCCACTACACTCGTCCCATGGCTTCCCCCGATTTTGAACACTTTGTCATCACTCGCTTCTCTGCGGTCTTCGACCCATCCCACGATCCGGTGGACGAGGAATGGCTGTTCTACCGGCTCGCCTTCTTCTATGACGCGCTTCTTCCGTCAATGCAGAGCCAGCAGGGCGCAGGCCCGTTCACATGGCTCGTGTACTTCGACGACCGCTGCTCGCAGGACTTCCGCGAGGCCATCGAGGAGATCGTGGAGGAGGTGGGTCCGGAGGTGCTGGTCCCCGTCTGGACCCATCACGTGTTCCGAAATGACCTGACCGAACGCCTCGAGAAGATGTCCCGAGGGGCCGAGTGGCTGGTCACCACCCGAATCGACAGCGACGACGCCGTGGCCAAGGACTACATTGCGGCCGTGCAGAGGGAAGTGAGGCCGGTCGACTGTTTGACCCTCAACTTCCCTCGGGGGCTCCAGGTGGACCGGACCGGTGCCGTGTACCAGTACAACGAGCCGACCGGGCCTTTTCAGACGCTCATCACTCGGCGCCGCGAGGGCCAGAGCCCTCACCACGTCTTCTCGAATCCGCTGCACGTCATGGCTCGCTCTCGCGGTCCGCTGCGCGAGGTGAAGGCCAAGCCCATGTGGATCCAGATCATCCACGGGACGAATATCGCCAACGGCGTGCGAGGGCTGCGGGTCCACCCTCGCGTCGTCGCCGAGAACTTTGCGATCAGCCTGCCGTACCGCGCGGAGGTCCCGGCTCCCGTCCTGATCCGGGAATGGGCTGGATCGCTCGTGAACCGGACCGCGTTCTGGGCGAAGAATCCCTACTATGCGGTGGAATGGGTTGACGCGACGGCCGACCGGCTGCGGGGGACGCATACGAAGCCACACGCCCCCGATTCTTTTGCGATTCCCCTCGTGACGGCCCTCTTGCCGGTGGCGAGGAGGGCCAAGCGGGTGGCCCGCAGGGTCGGGCTGCTCAAGCCGAAGCAGGAGAGCTGAGGGAAGAAAAAGTCAGCGGCTCCTTGTGCGATCAGGATCAGCTGGGTTCTCGCCTGTTTCGGATGAGGCCAGTTGTTCCTGAGACCAGATGTTAAGGCTAGCTATTGCTATGAGATAGTCAGTCTATGCAAAGAGTTCTTGTCACCGGCGGCGCCGGATTCGTTGGCTCGAATATCGTGCGCTATCTCATTCACGAGACCCCAGTCCATGTGACAGTGCTCGATGCCCTGACCTATGCGGGGGCATGGAAGACGCTTGAAGGCCTGCCTGCTTCCCGCCTCGAGCGCGTGCAGGGCGATATCCGAGACGCCCGTATTGTGGACCGCCTCGTTGCTCGGGCAGATGCAGTGATCCACTGCGCTGCGGAATCGCACAACGACAATTCCCTGAGGGACCCCCTGTCTTTCATCTCCACCAATGTTATGGGGACGGGGGTGCTCCTTGAGGCTTGTCGGACATATGATGCACGGTTTCATCACATCTCCACAGACGAGGTTTTCGGGGATCTTCCCCTTGAGGGCGAGGCGGCCTTCACCGAGGCAACACCCTATGAGCCCTCCAGCCCCTATTCAGCGACAAAGGCAGCCAGTGACCATCTCGTCCGCGCCTGGATCCGCAGCTTCGGGCTCTCTGCGACGATTTCGAACTGCTCGAACAACTATGGCCCGTGGCAGCATGTCGAGAAGTTCATCCCCCGGCAGATCACGAATCTTGTGGACGGCGTCCGGCCCCGGCTCTACGGAGACGGCCTGCATGTCCGGGACTGGATTCACGCCCGAGACCATGCCTCAGCCGTCTGGGCCATCGTGGAGAAGGGGCGCATTGGCGAGACCTATCTCATCGGCGCGCGGGGCGAAATGAGCAACAAGGAGATCGCAGGCCTGATTCTGGCAGAATTCGGGCGATCTCCGGACGACGTCGAATACGTTGACGACAGGCCCGGGCATGACCGGCGCTATGCCCTTGATCCGAGCAAGATCATGGCGGAGACCGGCTGGGCTCCTGAAACGGATATGGCAGCGGGAATGCGTGAGACAGTCCAGTGGTACAGGGACAATGAGGCGTGGTGGAGGCCGGCCAAAGCCGGCGTCGAGAAAACATACCGAGCAGAAGGATTCTGAGCGATGGCTCCAGCCGAGAAGAGAGCCGACGCCAGGATTCCCGGCCTCGTGGAGATCCCGCTCACCGTGCACGCGGATTCCCGAGGGTGGTTCAAGGAGAATTGGCACCGCGAAAAGATGTCGCGATTCGGGCTCGATCACTTCCACCCGGTCCAGAACAACGTCTCCTTCAATGCCGAACCGGGAGCTCTCCGAGGATTCCATGCAGAGCCGTGGAACAAGCTCGTCTCGGTGGCGAGCGGGCGGGTGTTCGCGGCATGGGTTGACCTCCGGGAGGGAGAGTCGTTCGGTCAGACGCACTGGAGGATCCTGGACCCCTCAGTCACGGTCTTCGTGCCTTGGGGCGTGGCCAACGCCTTCCAGACGCTCGAGAAGGGGACCGTCTACTCGTATCTTGTGGACGATCACTGGTCTGAGACCGGCCAATACGCCTCCGTTCATGTGGCTGACCCCTCTCTGGGCATTCCATGGCCTCTTCCCGTTGAGGAATCGGTTGTGTCCGAGAAGGACCAGCACAACCCGCTCCTGCAGGAGGTCCCTCCGTTTCAGCCAGGCAGGATCCTCGTGCTGGGAGCCGACGGTCAGCTCGGCCGCGCGCTGAGGCGAGCCTTGGCCGGTGAGCCCGGCGGCGCTCCGTTCGACGCACTCACTCGCGCAGAGCTCGACCTGACCAACCCCGCCCAGATGGGAGCTTTCCCGTGGGGCGACTACGCCGTGGTGGTCAACGCGGCTGCCTACACCCGTGTTGACGAGGCGGAGACGGCGAAGGGCCGAGAAGGGGCATGGGCGGTCAACGCTCAGGCTCCGGCCAGCCTGGCCCAGGCGGCGCGGCTCCACGGATTTCGACTGATCCACATCTCCACCGAGTATGTCTACGGGAGGGACGAGGGCGGCGGCATCCGCGAGTCTGACCCGCTTTCTCCCCAGGGCGTGTACGCCCAGTCCAAAGCGGCGGGGGACCTGGCGGTCCTTGCCAGCGGCCGGAACGTCGTGCTGCGAACAAGCTGGCTGATGGGGGAGGGAAAGAATTTCCTCGAGACGATGTCTCGTCTAGCCCAGAGCGGGGCTTCCCCCACGGTCGTCAGCGACCAGCTCGGGCGGCCCACCTTCGCGGATGATCTGGCTCGCGCAGTGCTCTACGCGGCAGGCCATCCGGAGATGGAAGGGGTCTACCATGTGACGGGGGACGGCCCGGTGGTCAGCTGGGCTGATGTGGCGCGGCGCGTGTTCGCACGCTCTCCGGACTGCCCCGGGCGTGTCCGGGACGTCTCGTCTGAGGAGTATGCGAGCGGTGCCGCCGGAGCCGCTGCTCGGCCGAAGAACAGCGTGCTGAGCCTCGACCGCATCCGGGAGGCGGGCTTCCGTCCGGAGGACTGGCGTGACGGATTTGACGCCTATTTCTCAGGCCAAGGAGCCTAACCTGCGAGAGAGGCCAAAGCGCGTGCATACGGGCTGGGGGAATGCTTCTCGGCCAAGAGGCGAAGCTGGGCGTCGTCGATCAGCCCGAGTTTCCAGGAAAGGGCGTCAACGGACCCTATCCTGTGCCCTTCACGCTCTAAAGCCTGAACGCGGTGAGACGCTTCGAGAAGCGTGTCCGGGGTCCCCGCATCCGCCCAGAGGTTTTCGGGCGGAATGACGGTTGCCTTGAGGAGACCGTCATCGAGATACGTGCGATTCACATCCGTGATCTCCAGTTCGCCTCGCGATGAGGGTCTGAGCGATTTCGCGCGGTCGACGACGTCTCCGCTGTAGAAATAAAGCCCCGGAATAGCGAAATGCGACGTCGGGCGGGGTGGCTTCTCGCTCAGCGCCGTCACCTGACCCTCCGCATCCAGCTCAACAACCCCATAGGCAGAGGGGTCTGGGACCGCGTAGGCGAAAATCGAGGCCGCCGGTGAGTCTGGGGAGTGCTGGACGATGTGATCGAGAAAGGGACCATGGAAAATGTTGTCGCCCAGCATCAGGGCGATCCGGCTCCCAGCAATATGGTCTTCTCCGATGAGGAAAGCCTCCGCAATGCCGCGAGGCTTGTCCTGCGCTTTGTAGGAGAGATTCAACCCCCAGTGGGAGCCATCGCCGAGAAGGCGAGTGAAGGCGGGTATATCACGCGAGTTCGTGATGATGAGAATATCAGTGACCCCGATGGACATGAGGGTGCACAGAGGGTAGTAGATCATCGGCTTGTCATAGACGGGGAGCAAATGCTTGTTGAGGGCGGAAGTCGCTGGAAAGAGGCGTGACCCCGTTCCCCCAGCCATGATGATTCCTCGCATAACTCCAGAGTCTATCGGCACGGGGAATATCAGACGGCTGACTCTGTCTGCAGAGAACGCTTTCCCCACGGGTCCTTCTGGAGCGGGGACTTTCCCAGGGGGAGAGGGGGCAGGCTGGGCAGCCGAGGCTCGTCCCGTCTTGCCTTGCCCCGTTCCCCCGACCCGTTCGCCGCCACGGCACATCCTGCTCCGGCCCCTGCTCGCTGACCTTGCCGGACATTCATCACGAGCCGCGCACATTGGCCGACGCGATCCGCGGAATTCCGGGCCTTCCGCCACGGGCCCGTGATGGATGTGCGGCAAACTTGCGGTGGCACCGCTTTGCCTTTCCCTGGCTTTCACCCGGCCAGCTGCACAGTCCCGGCTTACTGGCCCGTTTCTCCAAGGGTTCGCCGGACCTCGCCTGCAAAGGTGGTGCATCCGGCTCGTTCCAGCGCCAGGTCCAGGGGTGCCGGTTTCGGGCGGGCACTCCAGAAGGCTTCTTGTTCTTTGACGATCTCGCGCAGGTGGTCGGGATGCTCATTGGCGAGAAGGGTGAAGAAGTCATCCGGAGAGATGATCTGATAGACCTCATTCGCAGGGGATGCCGTGAAGTCCTCGGCTCTATTGCTCGTGAGGAGGAAGTCAACGTCTGCATGGGTGGAGGCCGCGTGGATGTGGTAATCCTCGGGGTCGGCCCCCGTGAACACTAGGCTTCCTGGGAAGTCTCGAACGGCCTCGTCTAGATTCTGGCGTATCAGCTCAAGGCGACGGGCAGTCACGTGCCCGGCTGCAAAAGGGTGTTTCTTCCGCATGTTGGCGAGCACCTCGGCCATGACATCTTCAGACGAGAGAAGCCTCAGCCTTGAGGGCAGATGCAGCCGAAAAAGAAAAAGCCAGTCCATGAGGGTCTTGCTGAAGAGAACATTGGCATCCGCGAAAATCTTGATGTGCAACTGGCCACCCAGGGTTGGGGTTATTCGGCGTCCTCGAACTGAAAGCCGTTCTCGGCATCAAGTGCTCGCAGCTTGTCGAAGGCCAGGCGGCGCTCATGTTCAAGCTCATCCCGGAGGGCTGCCACATCGGAGCGCAGAAAGCGCGTGTGCGTCCCCACCGCGAAGGACGGGATGCGTCCCTCCCTGGCCCATTTGAGAAGCGTGGGGCGGGAGACGCCCAAAAGGTGAGCGGCCATCGTGCTCGTCAGGCGCTCTGGGGCCTGGCTAATGGAAACCGACCCGTGCTGCCCCAGTGCGCGAAGAGCCTCCCCCAGGACGTCCTGCAGCTCAGGGCTCAGGGGCACAGACTTCCCGCTCTGCGTCTGCAGGCCCACGTGTAGATCCCCGTGAGCAGCCAGCTCGCTCGCTTGAGCCAAGCCCTCGGGGGACACCAGTATGCGGTGGCTGACAACCGTGCTCATGCGACCTCCTGACTCCAGGGTATCGGCGTTGCACTTATATCTGCAAGGGTTTGCGCGCACCAGCCGATTCCACGCTCCCTCAGCCCGCTGCCCCGTCCTCTGCCCCGGCCCCTGCGCTCTGACCTTGCCGGACATTCATCACGAGCCGCGCACATTGGGCGGAGCGATCCGCGGAATTCCGGGCCTCCCGTCACGAGCCCGTGATGGATGTGCGGCACACTCGGCAGGGCGGGGATCCCTGCGCCAAACTCGGCGGGAACCGCCCCGGCAAACTCATCGGGGGCCGCACCCCGAGGCGGCTTGTAGCATGAAGGTACCCTGCGCTTTGTCGGCGCACGTCCACGAGAGTTCATGAGGAACCGGCCATGGCATCGAACACCGCCGCACACACCATCCTGTCCAGGCAGAGCGACCTCCGGGAATGGCAGGAAGCCCTCTACAAGGATCTGCACGCGCACCCGGAGCTGAGCTTCCAGGAGGAGCGGACGGCGGGCATCGTCGCCGAGCAGCTCAAGGAATTCGGCTGCGAGGTGCACACGGGGATTGGCGGAACGGGTGTCGTCGGAATCCTCGCCAACGGCGACGGGCCCACGGTGCTTGCTCGGGCCGATATGGACGCGCTGCCCGTTCCCGAGGCCACGGGGCTGGATTATGCGAGCACCGTCGTCGTCGACGATGGCGAGGGCTCCTCCGTGCCGGTCATGCATGCATGCGGGCACGACGTCCACGTGTCGACTCTTTTGGGGGCCGCACGGCTTTTCGCGCAGGAACGGGATGCGTGGTCGGGAACATTCGTCGCCCTTTTCCAGCCGGCGGAAGAACTCGGTTCGGGCGCCGAGCGAATGGTCGACGACGGCCTGGCCGAGCTGATCCCGCAGCCGGATCTCGCCCTCGCGCAGCATGTTCTGGCCCGCCCTGCCGGTACCGTCTCCACTTATACCGGCGGGTTCCTCTCCATGGCGGACAGCGTTCGGATCACCCTCTCCATTGACCCGGCGGTGCTCGCCGCGATGGTCGTCGTGCGCCTGCAGACGGTGGTCTCCCGCGAAATCCCGCCGGGTGAATTCGCCGTCCTCACGGTCGGGAAAATCGCGGTCGGCGCCAAGAGCAACATCATTGACGACCACGCGGTGCTCGAGCTCAATATCCGCACCTACAGCACGGACACTCGGGACCGGATGCTCAAGGCCATCACCCGGATTGCCGAAGCGGAATCGGCGGCCTCGGGGTCGCCTCAGCAGCCCGATATCGAAGTCTACAACAGCTATCCGCTCACCGACAATGACGCCGAGATCACCGGCGTTGTTTCGGACGCCTTTGCCGAATACTTCCCCGCCGAATCCCTGGTCGACTACGGCCGACAGACCGCCAGCGAGGACTTCAGCAACATTCCCCGCGCGATGGGCGTCCCGTACACGTATTGGGGCATCGGCGGCGCGGACCCGGATCTCTACCGGGAGGCGGAACGGGCCGGGCGCGTCACGGAGGACATCCCGGCAAACCACTCGCCGAAATTCGCCCCCGTCCTGCAGCCCACCCTGATGACCGGCACGGCCGCCCTCGTGGTCGCCGCGGCGGCGTGGCTCGGGAAGGGCTGACGCTTCAGCGGGCGGACGACGTCGCCCCCGTCCCGCCGGAGCTGCGCCCCGCCCAGCAGGCCCCGTAGGTCCTGCAGGACTCCCACTGAGGAGAGCCATCAAGAGCGTCCCTCCGCGCCGCATCCCTGCCCTTGACCGCACGACCGCACGACCGCGCCGATCGGCCTGGGCTGATGGCCGCGGGCTGCCGGGGCGCCTGCCACCCTGTCAGCCCTGGACGCGGAGCCCCTCCAGCTCGGGCGAGGTCATCGTCGGCACGAACTCCGTCACGGTGTACTCGGCGACGCCGTGCACGTGGAACGGGTCCTGCCGCACGAGCTCCAGCACCTCAGCGCGAGACCCCCTTGCCAGGATGACCCCGCCCGTCCTCGGCACCGTCCGGCCGGAGGCCACGAAGACCCCGTCCGCATGCCGGCCGGTCTCGTCTCGCGGGGAGGCGGTTTCTTGTGGAAGGAGACCTGGGGAGGGCCGGACCATCATTTTCCGGTGAGAACATGATGGTTTTCTTGTGCAGGGCGTCAGGGGTATCGCTTTTCGGCGGGCGGGGGCGGAGGGCAGCTCACGATCAGCCTGACCCACAGCGGAGCCGCCCATTTCGTCTTCAGCCCTGAGTTATCATAGTGAGATTCAATTCATAACTGTTGATTTTCATCAAGACCGTCGCATTAAGTGGAGTCAACTCGGTTCAGGTGGCGTAAATCTGTGAATTGGGACAGAATGGGCGAGGACTATCCTGAGGAATCCCCCTATATCTCCTCATTCGACCGTCGATCCCCGGGAGAATTACGTGACACGAGTGACAGATGTGCAGAATGCCGTTTCAGCCCTTATTTCAGAGGCTAAGTCGCTTCAGGATCTGATCAGCCGGTTCGAGCGGCATAACAAGGCGAGCCTCCACGAGGTCACCTGGGCCCTCGCGGGAACGAATACCAGCACGGACGCGGACATCGTCACCAACCTCGAGGACACCTCCTCTGCGCTCCGGCAGGCCCGGCGGGATCTCGATGACGTGATCAGCGAATGCATTCACTACCGGAACAACATCTAGAGGGCTGACCATGTCGACTGCACGTGAACTCATCACCAAGCTTGAATCCATTGAGGCATCGCTGGATACTCTCTCTCGCCGTCTTGACGGAAGTATTCCCGGATTCGACCGGGCACTCACTGAGGCTGAGCACGTTCTCGGAGGGTCGAATACTGGAGCGGATCTGGATGTCATCGCCTCTCTGCACACGGCGAGGAATTCCATCCGGCGTGCAGAAGACTCTATTCATCAGGCCTCGCGAACCATCTCCGATTATCTCAGGAACCAGGTCTAGAACATGTCATCAGTTGACCCCTCACTGCAGAGCAATGCCCCGGCTGCTCGTCGCGTGGTCCAGGAGCTCTCCGAAAAGCTCTCTCATCTTCTCGGGAGGAATCAGTCTGCCCTTCTGGGGGTGAATGCTCTTCAGGAGCAGTCGCTTTCACAGATTGCCCAGAAGGCCGCCCTGCAGAAAGATGAAGCGGGTGCAGCCGCGCAGGGGAAGATCGAGCAAGCCCAGCAGCAGGCCAACGGGGCACTTCGCGAGACCCTGAACAGTCTGACCGAGAGGGAAGGGCGTTTCTGGCCGTCCTTGGCCGGGCAAATCTCAGACTTCAAGGGAGCCGAGAGCCTGTGCCCTGCGCATCAGGTGAGGCCTCTCATTCGGCTGGGTCAACACCACATGACTGTCGGTCAGGAGATATACAAGTTCCCTGCGTTTGCCGAGTTCCTCAACAAGAACCATCTTGTCGTGGACGGGCCGTCGAGCGATCCGGAGGTGGCGAGCCTCATTCAGAATGTTGTCTCCCAGAGCTACCTTGCCGGGCCGGCGGGGCAGGTTATCGTCACGGTGTTCAACCCGAGAATGAATCGCATGCTCGCTGCGTTCCAGCGGAGCGCTTCGACTGATGCGGGGATCTTCGTTCCTGTGCCGCCGACTCGGGAGGCTCTCAGCCGGACGCTCCAAGAGCATGTGGCCCACCTCAACTCCGTGCAGACCTCCTTGGGCGGGCAGTACTCGAGCCTGGGGGAAATCGTAGACAAAACCAGGCAGCACGAATACCCGTACCGCGTTCTCGTCCTGCTCGACACCCCCGTCGATTGGTCCGATCAGGCCCTCGGAGACCTCGAGCGCATCCTCTCCGCTGGCCACAACTGCGGCATCTCCGTGATTCTTCACTACGACTCCACCCGGGCCGACGCGGAGCTCGGACGAGTCAAGCACCTGGCTCAGGCCTGCCCGAGAGTTGAGATCAGGGCGAATGAGACCGCTCTCCATGCGCGGGATTTCACCGGGGCGTTCGCTCCCGCCGGTGCGAGCAGCGCGGAAGAGCAGATCGCCCTCATCGACGTCGTCGCCAAGGCCGCGGAGACGGGTGCCCTTCCCGATGTTGACTTCGAACCCCTTGTCAGGATGGGGCGCGGCTCGACCAAGGACGGCATGAGCGTCACGCTCGGCCGCCAGGGGAGCCAAGACGTCAGCTTCGTCATCGGCGACACGATCAGCAACCTGCAGAACATCCTCATCGGCGGCGCAGTTGGCACAGGCAAGTCCAACCTTCTCAAGGTGCTCATCTATTCGCTGGCAGCGTCTTATTCTGCTGACGAGCTGGAGATGTACCTCTTGGACTTCAAGGAAGGCGTGGAGTTCCAGCAGTTCATCGCCACGGACACGAGGAGAGGGCTGCCCAACGCCAGGCTCGTCTCCATGGAGAGCGACCAGGGCTTCGGCATCTCCACCCTCGAGCACTTCAACGAGGAGATCACCCGACGCGGCCAGCTGTTCAAGTCCGTGGGTGCCAAGAGCATTTCGGACTATCGCGCGCTGAGCGGTGAAGTCCTTCCGCGCTGGCTGCTCGTCGCCGACGAGTTCCAGGTTCTCTTTGACGAGCCCGACGGCCTGCGAGCCGCCGAGCTCCTGGAGAATCTGGCTCGGAAGGGCCGCGCCTTCGGTCTGCACGTGGTGCTCGCCAGCCAGACGCTCAGCGGTATCCGCTTCGGCAGCGGCAAGGAAGCTGCTATCTTCGGCCAGTTCCCCGTCCGTATCGTGCTCAAACAGGATAAGCAGGAGTCCGAGGTGTTCCTCGGGACGGGCAACCAGGCCGCCGCCGGTCTCATGTACCGCGGCCAAGCTGTCCTCAACAAGTCCCACGGACGTCTTGAGGCGAACCAGACCTTCATCGTGGCGCATGCCAAGGATGATTACCTCGACCGTCTTCAGAATGATCTGGCCGCCTCCGGCCCCTCTCTTCCCACCCGCGTCTACAAGGGTTCAGAGAGGACGACCACGGGCATCCTCCTCACCTCTGCGGGAAAGCCTCAGCACGTTCAGGGCCTGAACCTGTGGGTAGGCGAGACGGCAGCCGTCACCTCAGAGATCGTTTCTCTGAGCCTGGAGCGGCGCCCGGTCAACAACCTTCTTGTCACGGGCCCGGACTTCGCGGCCGCGATCGCCACGATCCAGACGGCCACCCTCTCGGCAGCTCGAGGTGCGGGTCATCCCCTGCGCATGAACTTCTTCGACACCGTGCCCCCGTCGCAGCGCGACCTCGTCCAGCGGGACGAGTGGGACCGGGCATTGCAGGCCCTCGGTGTCCAGACTCAGTGGTTCGGGGATGACGAGGTGAGACAGTTCCTCCGCGTCTACGAACAGCCTTCAGCGGAGGCAGATACGCTCCAGGTTCTTCTTCAGCCCGAGGCTTCCTCGTTTGAATATGAGGCGGAGGACGCCGACTGGGCCGAAGCGGCCGTCAGAATGCCGCTCAAGGGTGTTCACACGCTGGGCTACTGGAGCTCAGGCCAGCTCATCCCCATCCGCCGGCGCTCCGCGTCAGACTACTTCGCGCATCAGATCTTCCATGCCGCTCCTGCCGATCTCATCTCGGACGCCACGAAGATCAATCCGAGTCGGCTCCCGACGCTGCTTCCGACCCTCGCTGGCCTCTATTCAGGGCAGCAGTCCTCGACGGCGCTGCACGTTTTCCGTCCCGTGGAGAATCTCACCGCTGACGACTTCAAGAAATGGACTCAGTCATGACCGACCTTGACCAGTACCGCTCCGCGCTCGTAGATCTGCGCAGGATCCAGCCGGAGTTCCAGGCGCGGGTTGACCGGATACAGAAGGACAAGAACGACAAGATCGCTGAGATCGACACCACCGTTCAGCAGGCTCGGGTTCAGCACTCCCAGGCAAAAGAAGCTGTGCGAGTGCGCCATCAGGAGCACATCGAGCAGGCGGGGGTGCTCGGCGTCGTTCCCGATACAACGGTTGAGGCAGAGGCCGCAGAGTTGAACTTCGAAGAGGTCGATTCGACGATCGGGGCACTTCACCAGGCGCTTGACTACCTGAGGAGGGCCGAGGACACGACCTCCCTCAAGAGGCCGGACGTGATCATGACCGCAGTCCTCGGTCTCGGCGGGCTGGCCTGGCTCCTCGCAGCGGCTGTGGGCGGCGCACCGAATGGTTGGGTTCGCCTTCTGGCCTTTGCCCTCTGCCTGTACCTCGGATCCGGAAAGGGCCTATTCCTCTACAAGCGAGCTCAGGGTGCGTACCCCGCGATTTTTGGAACTCCGGGCGATGGAGCGGGAGCCTTCACCAAGCCGCGGCTCCCCCTGGGTGTCCTGTTCGCCGTCCTCGCAGTGCTCATGTGCGCGTTCGGACTCTCATCGATGCAGATATTCGACAACTTCATACCTATGGTCTTCCTCGGCGGCCTCTCCTTCGGGGCCGTCAAGATCGTGCAGCTGGCGGTTCTGCGCATCAACCCGTTCTTCCAGCGCGCCGCCGGTGTGGGGCTTGTCGCTGCAGGACTCTACGGCTTCGTCATGTACGCGCTCGGGTTCCTCGTCTACGGTGTGTTCAACTTCAGCTCCAATCATCTCTCCTATTCTTCGGCGGGGAGGGGTCTGTATTACTCCGGCGCTTTCTATGCTTTGTGCGTCACCTTGGCGGCGTGGCCGCGCCGTACGGTGGACCTCGAGGGTGGGGTCTGACTCTCTGTTGTGGTGAGAGGCCGGAGAGGGCTCTCTTTGCGGCCCAGCCCTGTGCGACGGCCTCGGACAGCGACTGGCCGTTCATCCTCCTTGATGTGGAGAGGTCGGAGTACGTGTCGTCTTGGCCGGATCTCCTGAGGGTTGTGGAGCCGGGCGGGCTCATTGTTGTGGACAATTGTCTTTCCCATGCCGACCAGGTCGCTGATTTCCGGGCCCTGGTAGCTGCTGAGCCGTCTTGTGTGAGCACCGTGGTTCCTGTTGGGGCGGGTCTGCTGTTCATCACTCGAGAGCGTTTTTGAGGTGCCCTTTGATGAGGGGTGAAGAGAGCTTCCTGCTGGGGAACAATGAGCTCATGTCTGGTTTTCATCATGTCGAGCTCTGGCTTGCTGATCCCGCCCGCGAGTTTCCCGTCTGGGAGTGGCTCCTGGAGCGTCTTTCCTTCACTCGGCAGGATTCTTGGCCCGGCGGCCAGTCCTGGGCTGCGGGTGGTTCCT
>JAGLBH010000025.1:14564-14891 GCA_018260285.1 Arthrobacter sp.
GACGCCGTCCGGGCCTGAATCACCTCGCTTTTCGCGCTGGTTCGCACGACGACGTCGACCGGCTTATGGCTGATGCCGTGGGGCATGGGTGGAGGCCGCTGTATGGGGAGCGGTATCCGCATGCGGGAGGGCCGGATCATTATGCGGGGTGGCTTGAGAATGAGCAGGGGTTCAAGGTGGAGGTGGTGGGGTAGAGGCTGAGTGGGGCGCTTCTTAGTTTTCTTCAGGCAACCACGGGTGGCCATGGCAGCCTGAAGAAAACCATAGAAGCACATCACGATTATTGAGCGTGGCTAGGCATCAGAGTGCGTGATGGAAGCGAATGAA
>JAGLBH010000260.1 GCA_018260285.1 Arthrobacter sp.
CTCCTGGTCGATGCTGATGAGCGTCCCCCAGACACGCCCCGCGTTGGCCTGCCGCAGCCGGGCCACGGAGGACTTGACCTGGGCCAGGTCTGCAGCACCGGAGGCGTCAGCCGGGATGTTGTCCCCCATGAGGATGCTCCCCGCCAGGCCCAGGGTCTTCGCTCGCTCGGCAGCCGCGGTGACGTCCGTTCCCGCGTACTCCTGGATGAGGACAGCTCCGGCCAGCTGGCTGGGGGTCATGCCCTGGGCGATCTTCTGGGCGCGGGCTTTCTGGTCAGCGCTGGGCCCGGCGTCTGCGGCCTGTGACGGCGAGGCCGACTGGCCAGGCTGGCTGGACGAGGCCGCTGCGGAGGAAGCCGGCTGCGGCGTCGTCGTCCCCTGCCCGCAGGAGGTCAGGGCCAGGCTGAGGGCGGCGGCGGAGGCGAGCGCGCGGAGCGTCATCCCGCCATGTGGACGCTGATCTGAGGGGAAAGTCACCCGTTCAGTGTAGCGGCGCCGGGTTTGTAGAATGAGGAGACCCCACGCCCTGAGGAGCCAGAGTGAAAATCGAATTCGCATCGTCCGAACAGTCCACCCTGGGCCTTGAGTGGGAGCTTGCTCTCGTCGATCCTGTGACGGGAGACCTCATCTCCAAAGCGCCGGAGGTCATCAGCCTCGCCATGGCGCGCCGCCCCGAGCTCGGGAACGACGACGAGCACCCGTTCATCAAGCGCGAGCTGCTCGAGAACACCGTGGAGCTCGTGACCGGCGTGAACCGCACGGTGCCCGAGGCGATCGCGGACATGGGCCGCTGCCTCTCCGAGCTGCGCGAGGTCACGGACGAGCTGGGCATCGAGCTGTACTGCCAGGGATCCCACCCCTTCTCGGGGCCCCGCATGCAGCCCGTCTCTGACAAGGCCCGCTATTCCAAGCTCATCGACCGCACCCAGTGGTGGGGCCAGCAGATGCTCATCTACGGGGTGCATGTCCACGTGGGCCTGGACTCCGTGGCCAAGGCCCTCCCCGTGGTCAACGGCCTCTCCTCCTACCTGCCGCACTTCCAGGCGCTCACTGCCTCGAGCCCCTACTGGAACGGGGAGGACACGGGCTACGCCTCGCAACGCGCCCTCATGTTCCAGCAGCTGCCGACCGCCGGCCTGCCGTGGCAGTTCTCCGAGTGGTCCGAGTTCGAGGACTACGCGGAGGACATGTTCCACACGGGCATCGTGGACCAGCTCAACGAGATCCGCTGGGACATCCGCCCCGTGCCCAACCTCGGCACGGTGGAGATGCGGGTCTGCGACGGCCTGACGACCCTCCGCGAGATCGGCGCGGTCATGGCCCTCACGCAGTGCCTCGTCCACGAGATGAGCCGGCTGATCGACGACGGGGGCACCATCGAGCCGATGCAGCCGTGGTTCGTCAAGGAGAACAAGTGGAGGGCGGCCCGGTACGGGCTGGAGGCCATCATCATCCTCGACACCGAGGGCAACGAGAAGCTCGTCACCGACCACCTCCGCGAGGACGTGCTGCCGCGCCTGCGGCCCATCGCCCGCGAGCTGGGCTGCCTCGACGAGCTCGAGGACGTCCTCCAGATCATCGAGCGGGGTGCCGGCTACCAGCGCCAGCGCCGCGTGGCCGAGTCCTCCAGCGGGGACCTCACGGCCGTCGTGCTGGACGGCATCGCCCGTCTGCGCAGCAACGAGCTCCCGCCCGCCTAGCGGGACTGGCCGACGACCACCGTGCTCACCGGCAGGGAGGGGTCGGTCGCGAAGTCCAGGCCGGTGGGAGCCGCCCCGGCGGCAACCGCCTGAGCGCCCAGGGCGGCGACCATGGCCCCGTTGTCCGTGCAGAGGGAGAGCGGGGGCACGCGCAGGCTGATCCCCGCGGACTGGCAGCGCGCCGCGAGGAGCGTGCGCAGCCCCGAGTTCGCGGCCACGCCTCCGCCGAGGAGCAGGTGCTCGATCCCGTGCTCGCGGCAGGCCCTGACCGCCTTGGACGTGATGACGTCCGCCACGGCCGCCTGGAAGCTCGCGCACACGTCTGCCACGGGCACGGGCTCGCCCGCCCGCTCGAAGTGCTCGATGCTCCGGGCCACGGCGGTCTTGAGGCCGGAGAAGGAGAAGTCGTGCCTGTGCCTGCCCGGGGCCTCTGGGGTGCCGACGAACTTGGGCAGGGTCAGCCCGCGCGGATACCGGATGGCCTT
>JAGLBH010000261.1 GCA_018260285.1 Arthrobacter sp.
CCGGGCCATCGTGGAGACCGCCGTGCGGGAGGCCTCGAAGGGGGACGTGCCCCTGACGGTCAAGATGCGCAAGGGGATCGACGCCGAGCACTTGACCTTCCTCGAGGCCGGCCGCATTGCGCGCGACTCCGGCGTGGCCGCCGTGGCCCTTCACGGGCGCACGGCCAACCAGTTCTATTCCGGCCATGCCGACTGGGACTCGATCGCCGAGCTGCGCGAGGCCCTTCCGGACCTTCCCGTCCTGGGCAACGGCGACATCTGGTCGGCTGAAGACGCCGTCGAGATGGTCAACCGCACGGGCGTGGACGGCGTCGTCATCGGTCGCGGATGCCAGGGGAGGCCGTGGCTCTTCGCGGATCTCCAGGCCGCGTTCGAGGGCTCGAGCGAGCGCCGCCGGCCGAACCTCGGAGAGGTGGCCAAGACGGTCTACCGTCACGGGGAGCTCCTCGTGGAGACCTTCGGCGGCGAAGAGCTCGTGGCCATGCGGGACATTCGCAAGCACATGGCCTGGTATTTCAAGGGCTACGTGGTCGGCTCGGACATCCGCACGCGGCTGGCCACCGTGCCCACGCTCGCCGAGCTCAAGAGCATTCTCAGCGAGCTGGACCCCGAGTCTCCGTATCCGGGGCGCGACGCCGAGGGGCCGCGCGGCCGTGCAGGTCGCCCCAAGCGGACCGCGCTGCCGGACGGCTGGCTGGACTCCCAGGAGCTCACCGGGGTGGGTGCCGAGATGATCAAGGCGGCTGAACTGGACGTGTCCGGTGGCTGACGCAGTGGGAACACCCGAGCTGGTGCTCGGGCCGGCTCCGGCGTACACGGCCTTCGACCGGGAGCGCTGGGTCCCGGAGCCGCCGAAGAGCGCGTACCGCACGGACTTCGAGCGGGACCGGGCCCGGATTCTCCACTCCTCGGCCCTGCGCCGCCTGGGCGCCAAGACTCAGGTTCTGGCCCCCGTGACGGACGACTTCATCCGCACCCGCCTCACGCACTCGCTCGAGGTGGCCCAGGTGGGCCGCGAGCTGGGCCGCCTGCTCGGCTGCGACCCGGACATCGTGGATGCCGCGTGCCTCTCGCACGACCTCGGGCATCCCCCCTTCGGGCACAACGGCGAGCGTGCCCTCAACGAGGCCTGCGCGCAGATCGGCGGGTTCGAGGGCAATGCCCAGACCCTCCGACTGCTCTCTCGTCTTGAGCCCAAGGCCGCGCACCCGGACGGGACCCCTGCGGGCCTCAACCTCACGCGGGCGAGCCTCGACGCGGCCTGCAAGTACCCCTGGGCCGCCCCGGACGCCCCGCTCAAGGCGGACGGCACCCGCTCTGGCAAGTTCGGCGCCTATCAGGACGACCTCCCGGTCTTCTCCTGGATCCGCGAGGGGGCCCCAGAGGGCCGCGCCTGCATGGAGGCCCAGGTCATGGACCTCTCCGACGACATCTCCTACTCGGTGCACGACGTCGAGGACGCGATCGTGGGCGGGCACCTCCAGCTCAAGTGGATGGACTCGCCGGACCAGCGCGCCCGGTTCATCGGCTACACCCAGGCCTGGTACCTCCCGGGCACGTCCGCCGACGAGGTCGACGCCGCCCTGGCTCGCCTCGAAGCCCTTCCGGGGTGGGTGCGCTCCTTCGGGGGAACCCGCGCGGACATGGCACGCCTGAAGAACATGACGAGCAGCCTCATCGGCCGCTTCGCCTCCGCCGCGTTCAAGCGCACGCGGGCCACCTACGAGAGCCGTATTCTCACCCGCTACTCGGGGTCCGTGGCGGTGCCCGAGGAGACGCGGCTGGAGATCGCCGTGCTCAAGGGCCTCGCCGCGACGTTCGTCATGGAGAGCGACGTGCGCCAGCCGCTCTACGAGCGCCAGCGTGAGCTTCTGCTGGAGCTCGTGGACGAGCTCTCCCGGACGGGGGAGCAGCACCTGGAGCCGATGTTCGCAGAGGACTTCCGCGCCGCGCAGGACGACGCCGGGCGGCTGCGCGTCGTCGTCGACCAGATCGCGTCCCTGACCGATCGCAGCGCCCTCCTGCTCCACGAGAGGATCCTCGGGGGCGCGCCCACCCTGCTGTAAGAGATCCCTGCTCCGGGCTTTGCACCTCTTTCCTTCCCGCTCAGCCGAGAGAACGCGGCGTTCTGAGCGCCCAGAACGCCGCGTTCTCTCGGCTGAGCGGGAAGGGCTGGGCG
>JAGLBH010000262.1 GCA_018260285.1 Arthrobacter sp.
CGTTCTCAGCGGCCATGGCGCACACGCTGCTCCTGCCGGCGTCGGCGGCCGTCGTCGCAGCCCTCATCGCGGTGTTCATGAACCGCAGCGCGCAGCAGTCGGGCGCGAAGGCACAGGCCTAGCGGCAGACGAGCGCTCCCTCGGAGCTGTCCACCGTCTTGTTCAGCTCCGGCACCTGGTCCAGGAGGTAGACGTCCACGGAGGCGCTCTTCATCGTGGGGTCCGCCTGGAACACCGCGTCCGGCAGCTGGCGCTGGACCGCGAGGGCCTGGGCCTCCCTGTCCGGGCGGGCCTTGATGACCGCCCTCACGGACGTGCGGCCCGGGCGGGTCAGGGGCCCGCTGTAGTTGCCGACCGTGCCGACCTTGAACTCGCGCTTCGTGAACTGGTCCCCGATGTCCGTGGCCATGCCGGGCTTCGTGGTCATGTTGTAGACGTTGACGGTCACGCCGGACGGCTCTGCGGGTTTCATCGGCGCGGAGCACGTGTTCTGCTGGCTCTGGGACGAGGCTCCCCGGTTCGAGGAGAACTGGCTGATGACCACGGCCGCGATGACGGCCACGAGCACGAGGGTCGAGAAGACGATGACTCCCACGAACTGGGCGCGGCGCTTGCGGCGGTACCGCTCGGCGCGCTCCTCCGGCGTCTCCACAGGCTTGACCCGCTTGACGGGCTTGGCGGGCGCAGGCGCGGTGAACTCCTCAGGCAGGCTGGAGAGGTCGGGACGCACGGGGGAGGCAGGGCCTGTGCCCTCAGGTCCCTCGGGGGTCAATGGGTGAGACACGTCAGTCTTTCAACTCGAGAACGCGGACATGGAGCAGGGAGCGCTGGTGCAGGGCAACCCGAACGGCCCGGTGCAGGCCGTCCTCGAGATACAGGTTGCCGCGCCAGGAGACGACGTGGGGGAAGAGGTCGCCGAAAAACGTGGAGTCCTCCGCCAGGAGGGAGTGCAGATCCAAGGTGGCCTTGGTGGTGATCAGCTGGTTGAGCCGCACCTGCTGCGGAGGCACAGCGGCCCACTCCCGGGAGGTGACAACACCATGCTCGGGGTAGGGTCGGGAATCGCCAACGGCTTTGAAGATCACTCTTCTATTCTAGGCGTCTTCCCGGGGCCCTCCTCCGCCTGCAGGCGAGGCTGAGGAGAGGGGCTTACGATGAAACCATGACTCTGCCCTATGGACTCCTTCTCGACGTCGACGGCCCCCTCGCCTCCCCCGTGACCCGCACGGTTCGGCCTGAGATCGCACAGGCCCTGGCGCGTCTGGCCTCGAGCGGCACGCCGGTCATCTTCAACACCGGCCGGTCGGACGCGTTCGTCACAGACGTGGTGCTGCCCGGCATGCTCGCGGCCGGTCTGCCGGAGAGCGCCCATGTCCACGCGGTCTGCGAGAAGGGCGCCACCTGGTTCACGCTCCGCGGGGGCCGCGAGGCTCAGCTCCAGGTGGACGAGTCCATGGCCCTGCCGGACGAGCTGCGCAGCGCCCTCCGCGCCGTCGTCGGCGATTTCGCGGACACGATGTTCTACGACGAGACGAAGCGCGCCATGGTCTCCGTGGAGCAGAACACCCATGTGCGCAACGAGCTGTACCAGGCCGCGCAGCGCGGCTTCGACGAGCGCGCCCAGCGGATCCTGGACGAGCTGGGCTTCGGGGACCGCGTGCGCGTGGATCCCACGATCATCAGCACCGACATCGAGGATGCCCGCCTCGGCAAGGCCCTCGGCGCGGACCGGGCGCTCGCGCTCCTCGAGGCCGACGGCGTGGACCCGCGCGGCTTCACCTGGCGCACCGTGGGAGACTCCCGCACGGACTACGCCATGGCGGACCGCCTCCACGAGCTCGGGTTCGACGTGGCCCACGTGGACGTCCGCCCCTCCGACGGCATCCCCGAGGGCAAGCCCTACGAGGTGCTCACCTACGAGGGCCTCGTCCACGACGACGCCGGCCTGGCCTTCCTCACCGAGATCCAGCCGCAGGGGGCCTAGCCTCCGCTGCGCCGCCCTTCTCCTGCTCCGCCCTTCTCCTGCTCCACCCTCCTCCTGCTCCACCCTTCTCCTGCTCCACCGAGAGAAGGCGGCGTTTTGAGCGCGGCGGTGTCAGGTGGTCGTTGCAACACTTCCTCCTGCAACCCCACCAGACACCCCCAGGAGCAACCCGCC
>JAGLBH010000263.1 GCA_018260285.1 Arthrobacter sp.
GCCCAGGAGGACCAGCCCCTGCCTGCAGAGCTGCCCGCCAGCGACGGGGGCACGCTGCCCGCGCCGCAGACAGTCACCCTCGGCCGCGCGCATGAGAAGCACCCGGTCGCCGTCGCCGGACAGCTGACCTCTGCGGACTCCCATGCCGTGCTCGGGACGGTCCCCCTCGAGTCGATCGACGTCGCCCGGGCCGGCATGGAGATGGGGCATGCTTCGCTTGAGCGCCACGAGAGCGGCACCGCGATCGACGCCGGCGGCCTCATTCCGGACACCGCCAAGCAGAACTCGTGGACCCAGACGGTCTCCGAGGTGGACGCCCTCGAGCTCCTCGAGGTGCAGCTGTGCAACGTGACGGCGCCGTTCCTCATCGTCTCCCGTCTCCGCGAGGCGATGAAGGCGTCCCCGTTCCCCCGGCGCTACGTCGTGAACGTCTCCGCCATGGAGGGACAGTTCGGCGGGCGGCGCTACAAGGGCGCGGGGCACCCCCACACGAACATGGCCAAGGCCTCCCTCAACATGCTCACCCGCACGTCGGCCACGGAGATGTTCGAGAGCGACGGCATCCTCATGACGAGCGTGGACACCGGCTGGATCACCGACGAGCGCCCTCATGAGGACAAGCTGCGCATGGCCCGAGAGGGCTGGTCTGCCCCGCTGGACCTCGTGGACGGGGCGGCGCGCGTCTACGACCCGATCGTGCGCGGCGAAGCGGGAGAAGACCTCTACGGCGTCTTCCTCAAGGACTACAAGCCGGTGGCCTGGTAGGCAGAGCCTCCAGGCCACCGGGCCCCGGTTCTAGGCCAGGCGGGTGATCTTCACGCTCACGGAGAGCGTGGAGCCCTTGCCGCCGTTGAGGATGCCCTTGAGCGGAGTGACGTCCTTGTAGTCACGGCCGCGGGCCACGGTGACGTGGAAGTCCGAGGCCGGGGTGTGGTTCGTGGGATCCCAGGAGCGCCAGGTGCCGTCCCACCACTCCACCCAGGCGTGGGACTGGCCCTCGACGGTCTCCCCGACCGCTGCGGAGCGGCGCGGGTGGAGGTACCCGGAGACGTACCGTGCGGGAATGCCCACGGACCGGAGGGCGCCGATGCTCAGCTGCGCCAGATCCTGGCACACGCCCTGCTTGGCCTCCCAGGCCATCTTGGCGTCCGTGCGCACGCCCGTCACGCCCTGGACGTACTTCATCGTCTCCCGCATCCAGGCGAAGATCTCCAGTGCCGTGTCGTGCGGGTTGAGTCCCTTGACGCGCTCGGCGACGATGGCGCGCACCTCGTCCCCCGGATCGGAGAGCAGGGACTGCGGAAGCCAGTCCGAGAAGGCAGAGCGCGTCTCCTGCGAGCGGATCTGCTCCCACGTGGCCGAGTTCTCCGCCGTGACGGGAGGCTGGACGCGAGAGATCTCGACCGTGGTCTCCGACTCGACCTGCATCATGTCGTGGGGAGTCTGGACGTCGAAGGCAGAGACCTTCGTGCCCCAGTAGTCCTTGAAGGTCATGATGACGGCGCTGTGCGGCGTGACCTCGAGCTTGGACTCGAGCACCGCCTGCTGCGAGTCGGTGAGGGGCGTCATCCGCGCCTCGTTGTAGCTGTGGGACACGCGAGCGTTGTACGCGTACGACGTCGTGTGCCGAATGTGCAGTCGGGTCACCGGTTCTCTCCTACCCAGTCAAGGCCCACTTCGTGGGTGAAGTACGTGCGGGTCACGGCGTTGCTCGCCTCGGCGCAGGCCTTCTGGACCCGCTCCATGTGCTCCGGAATCTCCTCGAGGAGGTTCTCCGTGCGGTGGAACTCGAGGAACGTGCGGGCCTGGCCCACCACACGGCGGGCGTCGTTGATGAAGCCCACGCGCTGGTAGCTCGGGTCGAGGGCGTTGAGGGCGGCCTCGGCGTCGCGCAGGGAGGAGACGATGGACCGCGGGAAGAGCCGGTCCAGCAGGAGGAACTCGGCCGCGTGCTCGTCCCCGAAGGCGGAGCGGCGCGAGCGGAGGAAGGACTCGTAGGCCCCTGCGCCGCGCAGCATGGTGACCCAGGAGAGGGCAGCAGAGGAGTGCCCGCCCGTCGAGAGGAGTCGGGCGGTCATGTCCGCTCGCTCAAGGCTGCGGCCGAGGACCATGAACTGCCAGGCCTCGTCGTGGCTCATCGTCGTGGGCGCCGGG
>JAGLBH010000264.1:0-1630 GCA_018260285.1 Arthrobacter sp.
GAGAAACCGGGGGTGCAGTGAGCGCTGAGCGGTTGGACCCCCGAGAAACCGGGGGTGGAGCGGGTTCGGGTCGCAGCACACCGGGCGCGGAGCGGTTGGGTCCCCGAGAACCCGGGGGTGCAGCGGGCTTGTGCAGCGGGTGGGTGGGGCGCAGCGGGTGGGGCCACTCGTGACGGGTCCTGCCCGCCACGGCCCCGCCCGCCGCGGGGGTCAGTGCTGGGCGGGATCCGGCGTCGTCGTCGCGATGGGGGCGGCGGACGGGAGGGTGAGGCGTTCGCGCCCCTTGCCCCGCACGAACCCGAAGAAGGCCGCCGTCAGCAGCACCAGGGCGCTCACGCCGACGAAGAAGGCGCTGCGGCCGGCCTCCGTCATGGCCAGGAGCACGATGACGAAGAGCATGAAGGCCGCCGCAATCGCGTTGAGCACGGGGAACGCGGGCACGGGGAAGCGGTCGGCGGGGGTGCCGGCCTTCTTCATGGCCGAGCGCATCCGCCAGTGGGCCAGGAGGATCATGAGCCAGGTGAAGACGGTGGCGAAGGTGGCGATCGCGGCCACGTAGAAGAACAGCTTCTTGGAGATTGCCATGTACAGGAACATGCCCACCAGGGCCACGCCGAACATGCACAGGACCGGGATGACGGGGATGCTGCTCTTCTTGGAGAGGCGCAGGAAGGAGCGCGGCGCGTGGCCCTGCTCGGCCAGGCCGTACAGGGTGCGGGAGCCCGCGTAGAAGATCGCGTTCATCGCGGAGAGGGCCGCCGTGAGCACCACGAAGTTCATGATGTGGGCCGCCGCCGGGATGCGCAGCGCGGAGAAGACCTCGACGAACGGGGAGGACTCGCCCGTGATCGCGGTCCACGGGAAGACCGCCATGATGACGGCCAGCGCCGCCACGTAGAAGAGCAGAATGCGGAAGGGCACGGAGTTGATGGCCTTGGAGAGGGTCTTCTCCGGGTTGCCGGCCTCGCCCGCGGTCATGCCGAGCGTCTCAACGCCGCCGAAGGAGAAGACCACGATGCTGAAGCTCATGATGATGCCCCACAGGCCGAACGGGGCGAACCCGCCGTGGCTCCACAGGTTGGCGAAGTCCGGCGTGGTGCCGCCGACCTTGCCGCCCCACAGGATGAGGCCCAGGCCGCCCACCACGAGCGCCAGAATGGCCGCCACCTTGATGAGGGAGAACCAGAACTCCATCTCGCCGAAGACCTGCACGGCCATGAGGTTGAGGGCGCCGATGAGGGCGATCGCCCCGAGCATCCACATCCAGCCCGGCACGCCCGGGAACCAGAGGCCCATGTAGCTGGCCACGGCGGTCATGTCCGCGATGGCCACCACGGCGAGCTCCAGCCAGAAGATCCAGCCGGTGAGGTAGCCGGCCAGCGGGCTGAGGAAACTGCCCGAGTACTGGGCGAACGAGCCGGCCACGGGGTGCCGCACGGCCATCTCGCCGAGGGCCCGCATGACGATGTAGACCATGAGGCCCGCCACCGCATACGCCACGAGCACGGCCGGGCCGGCCACGCGGATGGCCTCCGCCGAGCCGTAGAAGAGGCCCGTGCCGATGGCCGTGCCGAGGGCGATGAACTGGACGTGGCGCGCGTTGAGGCCTCGCGCCAGTTCGGGCGGGTCA
>JAGLBH010000264.1:1680-2132 GCA_018260285.1 Arthrobacter sp.
CGTGGTGTCTGCGCTGCTCAAGGGGATGCTCCAAGGGGTCGGTGGTTCGGGTCAGCGGGCGGCGACGGCCACGTCGTTGATGAGACGGGCTGCGGTGCGGGCTGTGCGGGAGTCGACGTCGAACTCGGGGTTGAGCTCAACGACGTCGAACCCAGTGAGTTTACCGCTTCGGGCCACCTCGCGCATGACGGCCCTCACAATGTCGACGCCGACCCCGTACGCCGCCGGGGCGCTCACGCCGGGGGCCACGCTCGCGGGCAGCACGTCCAGGTCGAGCGTCATGTAGATGTGGTCCACCGAGTCGATGAGCCGCCGTGCCGCGGCCAGCGCGCTCTCCACGGTGCAGTCCACGGCGAGGAGCACGTCCACCCCGAGCTCGCGCGCCGTCGCGAAGCCTGCCGCCGTGTTGTTGGCCTCGCTGATGCCGATGACCGTGTACCTGAACTGCCCGC
>JAGLBH010000265.1 GCA_018260285.1 Arthrobacter sp.
GAGGCGGCGTGGGTCATCGTGCTCCTTCAGTGAGGCGGGGTGGGGCAGGGATGCGGGGTGGGTTGAGGCGGCCGTGCGGCGTCGTGCTCGCTCGGCGTCGGCTAGTTCGCCGGGCCGAACTCCGCCATCGGAACGCGCACGCCGCGCTCGACGGAGACGTCCTGGGCGCGCTCGTAGCCGGCGTCGACGTGGCGGATGACGCCCATCGCGGGGTCGTTCGTCAGGAGGCGGTTGAGCTTCTGCTCCGCGAGGTCCGTGCCGTCGGCCACGCCGACCTGGCCTGCGTGGATGGAGCGGCCGATGCCCACGCCGCCGCCGTGGTGGATCGAGACCCACGTGGCGCCGGAGGAGGTGTTGACGAGCGCGTTGAGGAGCGGCCAGTCGGCGATCGCGTCCGAGCCGTCCTTCATGGCCTCGGTCTCGCGGTACGGGGAGGCCACGGAGCCGGAGTCGAGGTGGTCGCGGCCGATGACGATCGGAGCCTTGACCTTGCCCTCGCGGACGAGGTCGTTGAAGAGCTTGCCCGCCTTGACGCGCTCGCCGTAGCCGAGCCAGCAGATGCGCGCCGGGAGGCCCTCGAACTCGACGTACTCGCCGGCGGCGTCGATCCAGCGGTGCAGGTGCTCGTTCTCGGGGAAGAGCTCCTTGATGGCCTCGTCGGTGACCTTGATGTCCTCGGGGTCGCCGGAGAGGGCCACCCAGCGGAACGGGCCGAGGCCCTCGCAGAAGAGCGGGCGGATGTACGCCGGGACGAAGCCGGGGAACTCGAAGGCGCGGTCGTAGCCGGCCTGGCGGGCCTCGTCGCGGATGGAGTTGCCGTAGTCGAAGACCTCGGCGCCGGCGTCCTTGAACTCGACCATGGCCTGGACCTGGCGGGCCATTGCGTTCTGGGCCTTCTTGGTGAAGCCGGTCTCGTCCGCGGCGGCCTCAGCCTGCCACTGCTCCACGGTGAACTCGGTGGGCAGGTAGGAGAGGGGATCGTGCGCGCTGGTCTGGTCGGTGACGACGTCGACCGTGATCTCGCCCTTCTTGTGAAGCTCGAGCAGCTCGGGGAAGACCTCGGCGGCGTTGCCGACGACGCCGATGGACAGGGCCTTCTTCGCGGCCTTCGCCTCGTTGGCCTTGGCGACGGCGTCCTCGAGGGAGTCTGCGACGACGTCCAGGTAGCGCTTGGAGACGCGGCGGTCCAGGCGGGTCTTGTCGACGTCGACGATGATGCAGACGCCGCCGTTGAGCGTGACGGCGAGGGGCTGGGCGCCGCCCATGCCGCCGCAGCCGCCCGTGAGGGTGATGGTGCCGGCGAGCGAGCCGCCGAAGGACTTCTTGGCGATCGCGGCGAAGGTCTCATAGGTGCCCTGCAGAATGCCCTGCGTGGCGATGTAGATCCAGGAGCCGGCCGTCATCTGGCCGTACATCATGAGGCCCTCGGCCTCGAGGCGGCGGAACTCGGGCCAGGTGGCCCAGTCGCCCACGAGGTTGGAGTTCGCGAGGAGCACGCGGGGCGCCCACTCGTGCGTGCGGAGGATGCCGACGGGCTTGCCGGACTGCACGAGCAGCGTCTCGTCCTTCTCAAGGTCCTTGAGGGAGGCGACGATCGCATCGTAGGCGTCCCAGGAGCGGGCTGCGCGGCCCGTGCCGCCGTAGACCACGAGGTCGTCCGGGCGCTCGGCGACCTCAGGATCGAGGTTGTTCATGAGCATGCGCAGCGGCGCCTCGGTCTGCCAGGACTTGGCGCTGATGTCCGTGCCGCGAGGGGCGCGCACGGGGCGGGGCCCGCGAACCTGCTCGGTGGCGTCCGTGGGAACTGGTGCTCCGGTGGTCTCCGTCATGGGAACTCCTCTGTGAGTTGCTGGGCGGCGCAGGAAGGCCGCACTGTTCTTTTCAGTGTCCCCCATCACAGCTGCCCCTGGGAGAGGACGCCGGGACCATCTGTCCGACATCTCGGACAGGGTCGCGGGGGCGGGGCCTGCCCGCCAGACTCCCCCGCCCGCGCCCGCACCTTGCCCCTCCCGACCGTGCCGCGCGCCCGCCCTCCCGACCGTGCCGCACATCCCACCCGCGGGGCGTACTTGAATCCGCCACGACCC
>JAGLBH010000266.1 GCA_018260285.1 Arthrobacter sp.
CGACGGGAGCGGCCTGACTCCGTGGGACACCCGCTCGCTCAGTCGAGAGAAGGCGGCGTTTTGAGTGGCCAAAACGCCGCCTTCTCTCGACTGAGCAGAGGGGCTCAAGAGGGAGGGGGCACCCCCTGCCCGGTCAGGCGGAGACGATCGCTCCGGTGGCCACGCCCGCGGCGAGCATGACGAGGGAGAGAACCGCGGTGCGCCAGAGCACCTTCTTGTGGTGGTCGCCGAGATCCACGCCCGCAAGGGAGACGAGGAGCAGGATGGCGGGCACGAGCGGCGACTGCATGTGGAACGGCTGGCCGACGAGCGCAGCACGGGCGATCGAGGCCGGCTCCACGCCGAACTGCGCACCGGTCTGGGCGATGATCGGGAGCATGCCGTAGTAGAAGGCGTCGTTGCTCATGAAGAAGGTCAGCGGAATGGAGAGCAGACCGGTGATGATCGCCAGGTGCGGGCCAAGGGAGTTCGGGATGATGTCGACGAGCCAGTGGGACATGGCCTCGACCATCTTCGTGCCGCTGAGGACGCCGGTGAGAACAGCAGCCGCGTAGACCATGCCGACGACGGCGACGATCGAGCGGCCGTGCTCGGTGATGCGCTCCATCTGGTCCTTCGGGTTCGGGAAGTTGACGATGATGGCGATCGCCGTTCCGACCATGAAGACGTAGGCGAGCGGGAGCTTGTCCCAGATGAGCATGCCCATGATGCCGACGGTCAGAATGAGGTTGAACCAGAAGAGCTTGGGGCGCAGGGTCTGGCGGGTCGGATCGAGGGCGTTGTCCGCCATGACCGTGTCCTTCTCATCGACGAGGTCGATCGCCGGCAGACGGGACTCGATGAGGTTCGGGCCCTCCCAGGCGTTCGGGAACTCGGCGAGGAGGCGCTTGCGCTCCATGAGGCCGAGCTGCCAGGACAGCAGGAACGCAGCCGCGAGAGTGACGAGCATCGGGACGATCATGGGGGTGAAGACGTCCGAGATCTCGAGGTGGAGAGAGGAGGCGGCGCGAGCCGTCGGACCGCCCCAGGGGAGGATGTTCATCGTGCCGTTGGCCATGGCCGCGACGACCGTCAGGACGACGGGGCTCATGCGCAGCCGGCGGTAGATGGGCAGCAGGGCCGCCGTCGTCAAGATGAAGGTCGTCGAGCCGTCGCCGTCGAGGGAGACGGCGGCCGCGAGGACGGCCGTGCCCATGACGATCTTGAGGGGGTCGTTGCCGGAGACCCGCTGGATGAAGGTGACGAGGCGGTCGAAGAGGCCGACGTCGATCATGAGGCCGAAGTACATGATGGCGAACATGAGAAGAGCGGCCGTGCTCGTCATGCTCTTGGCCGCGTCGAGGACCATCTTTCCGATGTCCCAGCCGGCGCCGGCGATGAGGCCGAAGATCGTCGGGACGATGATGAGGGCCAGGATCGGCGTGAGCTTCTTGGTCATGATGAGCGTCATGAAGACGAGAATCATCAGGAACCCAAGGAGGACGAGCATAGTGATCTCCTGTGATCGGGTGGTTCTGGGTGGCTAGAGAAAGAACGTACCGTGACCCCCGTCACTCCGAAGAGGTTTGGATCACAGAAGTCGTATTGATTATTCGGATCTTTTAGTGCATTTTGTTCCTATGAGAGTGCCGCGCCGCAGAGCTGCCCCCGCGAAGGGCAGCTTCCGCCGGCGCCTGACGGGCGTCATGGTGGGGCTCGTTGCCCTCGTCGCCGCGCTCATCGGCGCTGCCCACGCCCTTCAGCTCAACTCCCAGATCACCGAGAACACCCAGGCGAAGGCCCTGACGCTCGCCCGCGCGGTGGCCGCCCAGCCCGGCGTGCGGGCCGAGGTGGCCCGGATCAGCGCCGGGAGCGCCCCCTCTGCCGCGGAGCTCGCGGAGGGGCCGATCCAGGAGACGGCCCAGGCCGTGACGCAGCGCACGGGGGCCCTCTTCGTCGTCATCACGGACGAGGAGGGGATCCGCCTGAGCCACCCGGACCCCGCCCGGCTGGGACAGCTGGTCAGCACCGATCCGGGCGTGGCCCTCGGCGGCCGGGAGGAGACGACGGGCAACACCGGGACGCTCGGCCCCTCGGCGGGC
>JAGLBH010000267.1 GCA_018260285.1 Arthrobacter sp.
GGTGATGTCCCCGTTCTTCACCATCTGCTGGAACTGGGCCAGAGTCGGGTAGGGGTCAGAGCCCATCCATCCGCCGATGTCGAGAACCTCAGTGTTCGAGCTGATCATGAGCTCCGCTGCGCTGGTGGCGCCGACCGTCGCCGCAGAGTACTTGCTGGTCGTCTTGCTCAGGGCGGATGAGAGGGTCTCCGCCGACGACGTCGGGGAGCCGTTCGTGCCGGCGTCGCCGGGCATGCCGCCGCCCATGCCGCCCCGGGTGCCGGAAGCGCCGCCCATGCCGCTGGACACGGGCCCGGACGTGGGGATGGAGCCTGTGTGGCCCACCCCTGCTGTCGCCAGGGAATAGGCGACGGGTCCGCCGAAGGAGCCGATGAGGGCCAGGACAAGCAAGACGACGCTGAACCTGCGCTGGAGTGGCGTCTTCAGGCGGTCCAGGCCGAGGGCATACCCCGTCGCCGCGAGCATTCCGGCGAACAGGATGACGAACTTGAGCCAGGGAAGCCAATCGGCCTGCCTCGTCAGAAGCACGAACGCCCAGGTCGCGTTGATGAGGATGAAGAGGGAGAAGACCACGCGGACGAGTGTCACGTCCCGCCCTCGGTACAGCTCCCACGACCCGATGCCCACGAGGGCGGCGACAGCAGGTGCCATCGCCACGGCGTAGTACGGGTGGATGGTGCCCTCCATGAAGCTGAAGATGAGAGCTGTGATGACGAGCCAGCCGCCCCAGATGATGAAAGAGCTGCGCGTCGAGTCTGTGCGAGGCGCTGTGCGTGTGAACCACAGCCCGGCCAGGAGGAGCAGGAGCGCGCCCGGAAGCAGCCAGGAGATCTCGCCGCCGAAGGCCGCGTTGAACATGCGGCCGATGCCCGGGGAGCCGCCGAAGCCTGAATTGGCCGCCCCGCTCATTCCTCCGCCTGCCCCGGCTCCTCCGTCTCCGCCATTGCCGGATCCGCCGAGGATGCGCCCAAGCCCGTTGTAGCCGAGCGTGAGCTCCCAGAAGGAGTTGTTCTCGCTGCCGGCCATGTACGGGCGAACGCTCGTGGGAGTCAGCTGGAAGATCGTGAGATAGACGGCGGGGGCCGTGATGACGCCGAGGACGGCTGACCACATGTCGGTGATCCGGCGGCGCAGGGGGAGAGGCGCTGCCCAGAGGTAGGCCAGGGCGAGTGCCGGGATGGTGAGGAAGCCCTGGAGCATCTTCGTCAGAAAAGCGAAGCCCAGAACCAGCCCTGCGAGGTAGAGCCACTTCTTGCTCCCGGACTGGGTGGCTCGGACCATGCCGTAGGCGGCCACCGTGAGCAGGAGCGTCAAGAGGGCATCAGGGTTGTTGAAGCGGAACATCATCGTGGCCACCGGCGTGAAGGCCAAGGCCCAGCCGGCGATGAGACCTGCGATGGGGCCGTTCGTCCGTCGCACCGCGCGGTAGAGCACCCAGACGGAGAGGACGCCCATGAGTGCCTGCGGAGCGAGAACCGTCCACGAGCTGAACCCGAAGACCTGGCCCAGAAGGGAGGGGATCCAGAGGGACGCCGGGGGCTTGTCCACGGTAATGCCGTTGTTGGCGTCCAGCGAGCCGAAGAGAAGAGCGACCCAGTTCTGGGAGCCTGCGCGGATGGCCGCGGAATAGAAGGAATTGCCGTACCCGGAGTTGGTGAGGTTCCAGAAATAGAGGAGGGCTGTGACTGCCAGAAGCGCTGGTTCCGCGAACCGAGCGCTCACGTGCGGTCTGGCAGACCGGGAGCCTCGTCTCCTGCCCACAACGGGCGTGTCTGCAGTGGGCGGCGCTGTCGGAGTCAGAGTCATAGATCAACTGTGTTCCACCCCTATGTGCACAGAGGAGGCCTGCCCTGTGCGGGCGCTGTGAAGCAGGATCGCGTCCCCGTCCCCGCTGAGGGGGGACGGGGACGCGCGGATGTCCTACGCCTGAGGCGCCTCGACCACGAGCTCGACGTCGGAGACGGTCACGTCCCCTTCTCCGTCGACCACGTCGATGGTCTGCGCGTTGGCCGCAGCGAGCAGGTCCGGAAGACCGGCGCGCAGGCGAGC
>JAGLBH010000268.1:0-235 GCA_018260285.1 Arthrobacter sp.
ACACCGTGTCCGTCGAGAAGAGCCTCCCGGAGCACCTGCCAGAGTGGCTCGCCTTCGCAGACGAGAAGGTGGCCGAGGTGCTCGTCCTCGCCCAGGGGCTGGCCGAAGGCCGATCCGCAGTGGTCACGGAGATCAACGACTCCTCTGTCGCGGCGGTCCGGCGTCGCGCCTTCGAGGGAACCCGCGTCCCCGCGGTCCGCAAGCGCACCGAGGCCCTGACGAAGAACGACTTCAC
>JAGLBH010000268.1:245-2047 GCA_018260285.1 Arthrobacter sp.
CGACGATCGGCTCCTTCCCCCAGACCAGCGAGGTCCGCGTGGCCCGCGCCGACCACAAGGCCGGGCGGCTCACGGACGAGCAGTACGCGGACTTCCTCAAGGCGGAGATCGAGCGGGTCATCCGCTTCCAGGAGGACCTGGGCCTCGACGTCCTCGTCCACGGCGAGGCCGAGCGCAACGACATGGTCCAGTACTTCGCGGAGAACTTCGACGGCTTCGCGGCCACGGAGTTCGGATGGGTCCAGTCCTACGGCTCCCGCTGCACGCGTCCCTCGATCCTCTGGGGGGACGTCTCCCGGAGCGCGCCCTTCACGGTCGAGTGGATCGGCCACGCGCAGTCGCTCACGAAGAAGCCCGTCAAGGGCATGCTCACGGGCCCGGTGACGATCCTGGCCTGGTCCTTCGTCCGCAACGACCAGCCGCTCTCGGACACCGCCCAGCAGGTGGCCCTCGCCCTCCGGGACGAGATCGCCGACCTCGAGAAGGCCGGCACCGCGATCATCCAGGTGGACGAGCCCGCGCTCCGCGAGCTCCTTCCGCTGCGCGCCGCCGACAAGCAGGCCTACCTCGACTGGTCCGTCGCGGCCTTCCGCCTGGCCACCGCCGGCGCCGCCACGGACACCCAGATCCACACGCACCTCTGCTACTCGGAGTTCGGCGAGGTCATCTCCGCGATCGACGGGCTCGACGCCGACGTCACGAGCATCGAGGCGGCCCGCTCGCGCCTGGAGGTCGTGGCGGACATCGACTCCTTCGGCTTCAGCCGCGGGATCGGCCCGGGCGTCTACGACATCCACTCGCCCCGCGTCCCGAGCGTCGAGGAGACGACGGATCTGCTCCGCACGGCGGTGGCCAGCATCGACCCGCAGAACGTGTGGGTCAACCCGGACTGCGGCCTCAAGACCCGCGCCTACCCGGAGACCGAGGCCTCCCTCAAGGCCCTCGTGGCCGCGGCGAAGACCGTGCGCGAGGAGGTCAGCGCATGACAGGCGACGCCTACGGGAGCGTGGCGGTGCCGATCTACCAGACGAGCGCCTACGAGTTCCCCAGCTTCGCCGCCGCCCGCGAGCTCTTCCAGCTCACGCGGCCCGGGTTCACCTACAGCCGCACGGGCAACCCCACGGTGGCCGAGCTGGAGCGGCGGGTCGCCGGGCTGGAGGGCGGCATCGGGGCGGTGGCCACGGCGAGCGGCCAGTCCGCCGTCGCCCTCGCCCTGCTGACCCTCGTGAGGACCGGGGACCACATCGTGGCCTCGAGCCGCCTCTACGGGGGCAGCGTGGACTTCCTCACGGACACGCTCGGGGACCTCGGGGTGACCGTGAGCTTCGAGGACCCCCAGGACCCGGCCGCGTGGGGGAGGGCCGCCGCCGAGCGGCCCCGCACGCGGGCCTTCTTCACCGAGTCCGTCGCGAACCCCCTGGCCACGGTGGCCGATCTGCCGGGGCTCGCGGGGGCCGCGCGGGAGGCGGGCGTTCCCCTCGTCGTGGACAACACGGTGGCCACCCCGGCGCTGTGTCGACCGATCGAGCACGGGGCGCACATCGTCGTCCACTCCGCCACGAAGTTCCTCGGCGGGCATGGGACGGCCCTCGCGGGGGTCGTCGTGGACTCGGGCGCGTTCGACTGGTCCGCTCAGGCCGGGTTCGGGTGGGGCATCGAGGACAAGTACCCCGCCCTCACTGCGCCCAAGGCCCGCTACGGGGGAGACACCCTCTGGGGCCGCCACGGGCAGGGAGCCTACCTGGCCCTCCTCCGGAGCAAGTTCCTCCACGACCTCGGCCCGGCGCTCGCTCCGGCCAGCG
>JAGLBH010000269.1:0-415 GCA_018260285.1 Arthrobacter sp.
GAGCCCTTCGCCGTGCGACACCCGGTCGACGAGGCCTACGCGTTCCGCGTCACCGAGACCCAGGAGGACGGCACCCAGCGGGTGTTCGCCTACTCGGGGGACACAGACGCCTGCGAGGGACTCGTCGCCGCGGCGCGCGATGCAGACTTCTTCCTCTGCGAGGCCGCCTATCACGAGGGTCGGGACGACGCGATCCAGGGGGTGCACCTCACCGGCCGCAGGGCCGGGGAGGCCGCGCGAGATGCAGGGGCGCGCAGGCTCCTGCTGACCCATCTTCCGGTCTGGAACAGCGCGTCAGCGACCCTGGCCGAGGCCCGCGAGGTGTACTCGGGGGAGACGGCGATCGCCGCCGCGGGGGTCTCCTACCAGATCTGAGGCGCTCGCTAGGATGGATCCCATGACCTCCTCCCAGAAC
>JAGLBH010000269.1:425-2017 GCA_018260285.1 Arthrobacter sp.
TCTCTTCCACCCCGCGGCCCGACGGCCGAGCGCTGGATGAGCTGCGCCCCGTGACCATCGAGACCAACTGGTCCAAGAACGCCGAGGGCTCGGCCCTCATCAGCTTCGGGGACACGCGCGTCCTCTGCACCGCCTCGCTCACGGAGGGCGTGCCGCGCTGGCTCAAGGGCCAGGGCACCGGCTGGCTCACGGCCGAGTACTCCATGCTTCCCCGCGCCACGAACACGCGCAGCACGCGCGAGTCCGTCAAGGGCAAGCTGGGCGGGCGCACCCACGAGATCTCCCGCCTCATCGGGCGCTCTCTGCGGGCCGTCGTCGACCTCTCGGCCCTGGGCGAGAACACGATCGTCCTCGACTGCGACGTGCTCCAGGCCGACGGCGGGACGCGCACGGCCTCCATCACCGGCGCCTACGTGGCCCTCGTCGAGGCTGTGCGCTACGGCCAGGCCGCCGGGCTCATCGCCAAGGATGCCGCCGTCCTCACGGACTCCGTCTCCGCGATCAGCGTGGGGATCGTGGACGGCCGGCCCGTCCTGGATCTGCCCTACACGGAGGATGTGGCCGCCGAGACGGACATGAACGTCGTCGTCACGGGGTCCGGGGACTTCGTGGAGGTTCAGGGAACGGCCGAGGGCGCTCCCTTCAACCGGGACGAGCTCAACGCGCTCCTGGACCTGGCGCTCATCGGCACGAAGGAGCTGGCCGTTCACCAGGCCCGAGCCCTCGGCGCCCAGATCCACGAGGCTGAGCAGGACGCCGCAGCGCCCGGCACGGACGGACCGTCCGCATGATCCAGGCCCCTGAGATCACACCCAGGCTGGTCCTGGCCAGCCACAACCGGGGAAAGCTTCGCGAGCTGCGCGCCATGATCCAGGCAGCCGACCCTGCCCTGGACGTCGACGCTCTCGTCATCGACGCCGCGACTGCTCAGGCCTCGGACGTCCGGGAGACCGGCGTGACCTTGGAGGAGAACGCCGTCCTCAAGGCGGAGACGATCGCTGCCGAGACCGGTCTCGCCGCGCTCGCGGACGACTCGGGTCTCTGTGTGGATGTGCTCGGGGGAGCCCCCGGGTTCCTCTCCGCCCGCTGGTCCGGCCGCCATGGCGACGACGAGGCGAATCTGCGCCTTCTTCTGGCCCAGCTTGCAGACGTCCCTGCTGAGCGCCGCGGAGCCGGCTTCGTCTGCGCTGCGGCCCTGGCCGTTCCGGGCCAGACCACGACGGTGACGCGGGGCCAGATGAGAGGCGTGATCCTTGCGGAGCCGCGCGGGAACGGAGGCTTCGGCTACGACCCGATCCTCCAGCCCGACGGCCTTGACCAGAGCGCAGCCGAGCTGACCCCTGAGGAGAAGAACGCTCGGAGCCACCGGGGCGAGGCGATGAAGGCCATGCTGCCGCACCTGCTGACGGTGCTCCGCAGCTGAGGAGGCCGTCCCATCCCGGTGGGCGCGCTGCCCGTTTCGCCTTCCCGCATCACGCTCACTGCTTTAACCGAGAGAACGCGGCGTTCTGAGCAAGGCGGTGTCAGAGGGTCGGCGCAACAACCCCCGTAAGAATCTCGTTGAGCTTATCAGCAGGATTCGCCCACTGAAG
>JAGLBH010000026.1 GCA_018260285.1 Arthrobacter sp.
CCTCCGAGACCAGCCCCGTTCGATGGGCGCTACAGGCCGGGGCGCAGCTCACGTGTGTCAGCGCGGTTCGGCTGCACGGGTTCAAGGGAGCGGACGTCTTTCGGACCCAGGCCCAGCAGGAGGCCGAGCCGCTCCACTTGACCCGCGTGCGTCGGCCGATCCCGGTCCCCTACGTCTGCAGCCACCACGGGGAGGCCGCGCCGGAGAACAGGCCTGGGCTGGCCCGACTCCGCGAGGCCGTCGTGCATCTGCTGCGCTGCCAGCCCGAGATGGTGGGCCGCGTGGTGCTGGACGAGGTGATCAAGTCCGGGCAGCTCGCGTCCCAGGCCCTGCTGGAGGACTTGCCCGGGGCGCGCAACGCCCAGCTGCGCGGCATGGTTCTTGAGGCGGAGCGGTCTGCGGACTCGCCCCTGGAGACCGTGCTGCGCCACACCCTGCGACGACGGGGCTGGCGCGTGGAGCCGCAGGTCTCCATCCTCGGGGTGGGCCAGGTGGATTTCCTCGTCAACGGGAGGGTCGTCGTCGAGATCGACGGCTACTCCTTCCACTCCGCCCCCGACCGCTTCCGCAAAGACCGCGAGCGAGACCTCGCCCTCAAGGCGCACGGCTACCGGGTGGTCCGAGTCGCCGCGCTGACCCTCCTCTGGCATCCCGAGCGCGTGGTGGCCCAGATTGAAGAGGTCCTTCGGCACGCCTGCCGAGACGACCGCCGGAGATAACGACGACGACGCCCCCGCTTGCCTCGCTCTGCCGCCCCGGCCGCCGCCGCTCCACCGGACGCCCCCTGCGGCCCCGACCTGCCGCCGCATCGCTTCGAGTCGGCCGAGTTTGCCGCACTTCCGTCACGAGGCGCGCACTTTCCGAGGCGACTTCCCCGGGATATCAAGCCTCCGGGGAAAAGCGCCGTGATGGAAGTCCGGCAAACTCAGCGCCGCCCCGGCGGCAAAGCACCCACCAGGCCGGCCCCGCCGCTCCACAGCCCCCACCCTGCCCGGACAATCCCGTTTCCGGTAAACTCTGTATGTAAGGGCCCCGGTCTTCCCGGGGTCGCTCTATGTATGGGCCGCGTCGTCGGCCAAGTGAGGGAGGCATCCCATGCCAGCCATCGTGATTGTCGGAGCCCAGTGGGGCGACGAAGGCAAGGGTAAAGCAACGGACCTGCTCGGCGGGCGCGTTGACTACGTGGTCAAGCCGAACGGCGGGAACAACGCGGGGCACACCGTGGTCGTCGGCGGCGAGAAGTATGAGCTCAAGCTCCTTCCCGCGGGCATTCTCTCTCCGAATGCCGTCCCGATCATCGGCAACGGCTGCGTGGTGAACCTCGAGGCGCTCTTCGAGGAGATCGACGGCCTTGAGGCCCGCGGCGCTGACACCTCCAAGCTGCGCGTCTCCGCCAACGCCCACCTCGTGGCGCCGTTCCACCAGGTGCTGGACAAGGTCTCGGAGCGCTTCCTCGGCAAGCGCGCCATCGGCACCACGGGCCGCGGCATCGGCCCCGCGTACATGGACAAGGTGGCCCGCCTCGGCATCCGTGTGCAGGATGTGTTCGACGAGTCCATCCTCCGCCAGAAGGTCGAGGGCTCGCTCCGCCAGAAGAACGAGCTTCTCGTCAAGGTGTACAACCGCCGGGACATCGACGTGGAGGAGATCGTCCAGTACTTCCTCGGCTTCGCCGAGCGCCTGCGCCCCCTCGTCATCGACGCTACGCTCGAACTCAACAAGGCCCTGGACGAGGGCAAGGTCGTCCTCATGGAGGGCGGCCAGGCCACGTTCCTCGATGTGGACCACGGCACCTACCCGTTCGTGACCTCCTCGAACCCGACGGCGGGCGGCGCGTCCGTCGGCTCGGGCATCGGCCCCACCCGGATCACCCGGTCGATCGGCATCATCAAGGCCTATACGACGCGCGTCGGCGCGGGCCCGTTCCCCACGGAGCTCTTCGACGACATGGGCCTCTATCTTCAGAAGACCGGCGGCGAGTTCGGCGTCAACACGGGTCGCCCGCGCCGCTGCGGCTGGTACGACGCCGTCATGGCCCGCCAGGCCTCGCGCGTCAACGGCTTCACGGACTACTTCCTGACGAAGCTGGACGTGCTCACGGGCATCGAGGAGATCCCGGTGTGCGTGGCGTACGACGTCGACGGCGTCCGGCATGACGAGATGCCCATGACGCAGACGGACTTCCACCACGCGAAGCCCATCTTCGAGTACTTCCCGGGCTGGACCGAGGACATCTCCGGGGCGAAGACCCTGGAAGATCTCCCCGAGAATGCCCGCAATTACGTCCTGGCCCTCGAGGAGCGCAGCGGCACGCGCTTCTCGGCGATCGGCGTCGGCCCGGACCGCGACCAGACGATCGTGGTGCGGGACCTCATCTCGGAGGGCTGACCTCAGAGGTCGAGCGTATCCAGCACGTCGACTAAGTGAGGCTAGAGGGCACTCTAAGCCTCACTGAGTCGATTAAGTGAGGCTTATGCCTCCCGTGAGGATCACTTCACTGCCGCAGCGGCCGCTCCAGATCGATCACGTGAGCCTCCTGAACGAACCCCATGGCGCGGTTGATCCGCAGGATTCCCGTGTTCTGGGAGGCGTTGAACGTGCGCAGCTCGGTCAGCCCCGGGGCAGCCCGGCGGAGCTCGCGGAGGTTCTCGTTCTTGAGGGCCCAGCCCAGCCCCCGCCTCCGGAAGGCTGGCATGACCACGGCGTTCTGGATCTCAGCCACCCGCGCCTTCTCCAGCCCTTCCGGCGCGGTGATCGAGACGTCCATCGCGGCGGCAAGCTCCCCTGAAGGCCCCTCGATGACGGTCATGAGGCGAATGCTCCCTGCCTTCTCGGCGGTTGCGAGACGCTGCGCCACCGCCTCCGGCGTCGTCGTGGCGGGCGCGGCGCTTGTGTCACCCGAAGGAGCGTCGAGCTCCACCTGGTCCATCATGGCCACGGCCTTCTGAAGGTCTGCCTCGCTGAGACGGTTGCCGGCGAACGGGTTCTCGGGCGTCGGGCCGATGTGCCTCAGGGCGAACCCGTCCGGCAGCTCCGAGCGCGCGGACTCGAGGTAGGCGTCCGCACGGGAGTCGAGCGCCAGAACGTTGGCCCCGGTCCCGTTGGTCATGCGGAACCCCAGCGACAGCGGGAAGGCCACTTCCGGCCGGTGCCCCTGCGCCGCGAAGTCCGCCTCGGGGATAGGGAGCGGCAGCGGGGTCGAGGCATCCGGCAGGTACGCGGTGAACGAGTCCACCGTGGCAACCCCCTCCACCCCGCGCAGCAGCTCACAGGACCGTTCGGCGAGCGCGCGCCCCAGCCCCTGCCGCCGCGCCTCGGGCCGGACGACCAGAACCGCATGAGCCCGGTCCAGGTTCTCCCGCAGGTTCAGGTGGATCGTCGACTCTCCGACGACGACGTCCGGCGTGTCCGGTGAGGCCGCGGCGAGAAGGATGAGCCGGTGCTCCCGGGGCTCTGCGTGGCTGCTGCGCAGCATCTCGACCGTCAGCCCTCGGGAGGAATTCCCCGTGCACTCCTCGGCCACGTCGTTGATGATGTCCACGAGGGACTGCACGGCTGCGTCGGACTCCGCCGCAGGATCGAACTCCCGGATCTCCCAGGCCGTCACAGCGGGAGCTTCCATCCCAGGGCGACCCCTGACCGCCGGAAGCCCATGGCCTCATTGATGCGGAGCATGTGGGTGTTCTGGTCCGCATTGTCCGTGTAGATGCGCCGTACCTCCGGCCACTCGCGCAGGATGAACTCCGTGTTCGCGCGTTTGACGAGGGCGCCCAGGCCGTGCCCGCGGTGCTCCTTGAGCACCATGGTGATTCCCTGGTCTGCTCGATGGGGCGTCTGCTCCTGGCGGGTCACGCGGGAGTAGGCTGCGCCTCGGCCGGTCGAGGCCTCCAGCACCACGCTCGTGACCGGTGTGATGCCGCGGGCTGTTGTCTGCGCGTCCATCTCCTGCACCCGCTCAGGGGTCCAGACCTCTTCCTCCCACTCGAGCTCCCCCGAGGGGAGGTCCGCTGAGAAGGAGGAGAGCAGATCCGCCACCGGACCCAGCAGGCCCTTCGGCACAGGGCCGGCGAACGTGGTGAGGGTGTATCCCTCGGGGGCTGCGGCCGGCGTCGTCGTCATGAACTGATCCAGGGTGGGATTGCCCTGGAGGTCGACGGCGGACTCCCGCTCGCAGATTCCCGGCGTGGCGCCGTGGCGCGTGAGGAAGGAGACGGAGGGATCGTCGAGCCGGACCCGCAGTGAGGTCTCCGGGAGGGGGAGGGAGCCCTCGGGGCTGATCGTGAGGGCCTCCAGCGGCAGCCTGCCCCAGAACTGGACCTCGGTGCGGCCTTCCGCGCGCACTCGATCCAGGCTTGCGTCGAGGAGGGCCGTGCCGACGCCGCGACGCCGATGCTCCGGGGCCACCGACCCGAAGGAGATGGCCAGCGAGAGGTTCTCCCTGAGGGGGAAGTCGAGGCCCGCCCAGCCGATGACGGAGCCGCCCTCCACGGCCAGGCAGAAGAAGGAGCGAAACTCGGGACTCTGGGCGCCTGCGAAGATCTTCCGGGCGGTGGTCAGGCTGGCGAAGTCGCCGTCGAAGAGCCGGGAGTGGGCGTTGCGGAGCTCGGCCATGCCCTCGAATTCGGGCGGGGCGGCGTCCAGGGCGGCTGGCTCGAACCAGCGGAGGTCGATCATGAGATCAGTGTGCCTGCACCCGTTGGGGAAAGTCAATGGGTGTGGATGGCCCCTGGGGGATTCTTTGCGCGGGCTCCCTGTGATCTTTCAGACTGGCTCACTAGCGTCAGTCATATGAAACTCACTGGAGACTACGCAACAGCTATCAACGACCAGGTCACCCTCGAGCTCGAGGCCTCGATCGTCTACCGCCAGCTGGCGATCGAGATGGACGTCATCGACCTTCCCGGCATGGCCGGCTGGTTCCGCGCCCAGGCGGAAGAAGAGGTGGTCCACGCCAACAAGTTCATCGACCACATGGTGAACCGCGAGGCGCACCCGCAGATCGGCGACATCAAGGCCCCCTCCGTCAAGGCTCCCACCGCGCTGGACGCCTTCAAGGCGGCCCTGAAGCACGAGCAGAAGGTGTCCGAGTCCATCCGCGACCTCTACCGCCAGGCCCAGAAGGACGGGGACATCGACTCGATCCCCCTGCTCAACTGGTTCATCGACGAGCAGCTCGAGGAAGAGTCCACGGTCAGCGAGATCATCTCTCAGCTTGAGCTGGTGGGCGACGACGGATCCGGCCTCCTCCGCCTGGACCGCGAGATGTCCAACCGCCAGGCCGCAGAGGACGCCGCCGAGTAACGCAGCCCCCCTGCACAGGACAGTCTCCTTGCACGGCAGCGCCCCCCAGTCATTCTGGGGGGCGTTCTTGCCCTCCGGCCCGGAGCGGGCAAGGATGGGCGTATGAGGATTCTTGTCACAGGTTTTGAGCCCTTCGGCGGAGACGCCGAGAACGCAAGCCAGCAGGCGGTCGCCGAGTTGAAGCGCCTCTGCGACGCGCAGCCGCCGCAGTTCCGCCTCGTGACGGCCACGCTTCCCGTCACCTTCGCGGGGTCGGGCCGCGTGCTGCGGGAGCTCGCGGAGCTGCACAGCCCGGACGTCATCCTCTCGATCGGCGAGGCCGGCGGCCGGAGCGCAATCACCCCCGAGCTCCGCGCCCAGAACCTGGACAACGCACGGATCCCGGACAACGACGGCGACCAGCCGCTCAATCAGCCCATCGACCCGGACGGGCAGGACCTCGGCACGCAGCTCGACGTGCAGGCCATCGTCGAGGCCATTCGCGCAGAGGGCCTCCCCGCGGAGCCCAGCGAGGACGCCGGCCTCTTCGTCTGCAATCACACCTTCTACGAGGCGGCTCGCATTGCCGCCGAGCGGGGCATCCGGGCCGGGTTCATCCACGTGCCCGCCGTCCGCTCCGAGGGCGTCGCCACCGTGGGGCGTGAGACCGACGACGACGCCCGGACCGCCGCCAGCGCCGCCGCCCCGAAGGCAGGCCAGCAGCCCGCCGGGCAGCTCACTTTCGAGGACCTCGGCCGCGGCCTCAGGGCGGCTCTCGAGGCCATCGCCTCCCCGGAGGCAGGCCCGCACTCCTCCGCCTCGCAGGCAGCCCCGAGCGCAGCTCCGCAGGCCGCCGCATGACCGGGCACGCGGCGGACGCCCACGAGCTCATCCGCGTCGTCGGCGCGCGGGAGAACAACCTCAAGGGCATCAGCGTCGAGATCCCGAAGCGCCGCCTGACGGTGTTCACCGGCGTCTCCGGCTCGGGCAAGAGCTCGCTCGTCTTCGGCACGATCGCCGCCGAGTCGCAGCGCATGATCAACGAGACGTACTCGACCTTCGTCCAGGGCTTCATGCCCACGCTCGCCCGCCCGGACGTGGACCTCCTCGAGGGCCTGACCCCCGCGATCATCGTGGGGCAGGAGCGCATGGGGGCCAACAGCCGCTCCACCGTGGGCACCGTGACGGACGCCAACGCCATGCTCCGCATGCTCTTCAGCCGCCTGGCCCAGCCGCAGATCGGCGGCCCGAACGCCTACTCCTTCAACGTGCCGAGCGTCTCCGCGTCCGGCGCGGTGACGGTCCAGCGGGGCGACAAGACGATTGCCCAGAAGACCACGTTCGAGCGCGTCGGCGGCATGTGCCCGCGCTGCGAGGGCATGGGCAGCGTCACGGACCTGGACTTCGCCGAGCTCTTCGACGACTCCAAGGCCATCAGCGAGGCCCCCTTCACGATCCCCGGCTACACGGGGGACGGCTGGGCCGTGCGCATCATGGCCGGCTGCGGCCTGTACCCCGCGGACAAGCCGATCCGGGACTTCACCAAGAAGCAGCGCCACGAGTTCCTCTACGGGGAGCCCGTCAAGGTCAAGATCGACGGCGTCAACCTGACCCACGAGGGCCTCATCCCCAAGCTGCAGAAGTCCATGCTCTCCAAGGACAAGGAGTCCATGCAGCCGCACATCCGCGCCTTCGTGGAGCGCGCGGTCACCTTCATCACGTGCCCCGAGTGCGAGGGCACGCGCCTTGCCGAGCCTGCCCGCACCGCACGGATCGGGGACGTCTCCATCGCGGACGCCTGCCGCATGCAGATCACGGATCTCGCGGCGTGGGTCCGGGGGATCGACGACGCCGGGGTGGCCCCGCTCGTCTCGGGCCTCACCCACCTGCTGGACTCGTTCACGGAGATCGGCCTGGGGTATCTCTCCCTGGACCGCACCTCCAGCACGCTCTCCGGCGGCGAGGCCCAGCGCACCAAGATGATCCGCCACCTCGGCTCCTCCCTCACGGACATCACCTACGTGTTCGACGAGCCCACGACCGGCATGCACCCCCACGACATCGCCCGCATGAACCGGCTGCTCCTCCGGCTGCGGGACAAGGGGAACACGGTCCTCGTCGTCGAGCACAAGCCGGAGACGATCGCGATCGCTGACCACGTCGTCGACCTCGGGCCCAGGGCCGGGGCGGGCGGCGGAGAGATCATGTTCGAGGGCACGGTCGAGGGACTGCGCGCGAGCGAGACGCTCACGGGCCGGCACTTCGGGGACCGCGTGGCGCTCAAGGAGACCGTCCGCACGGCGTCCGGCGCGCTGGAGATCCGGGGCGCGGACACGAACAACCTCACGGGGGTCGACGTCGACGTGCCGCTCGGGGTGCTCTGCGCGGTGACGGGCGTGGCCGGCTCGGGGAAGAGCTCGCTCATCCACGGGCACCTCGCGGCGGCAGCCCTGGGCAAGACTGCAGCAGGCAAGAGCGCCGCGGCGGGGGAGATCGTCTTTGTAGACCAGAGCCCCATCAAGGGCTCGCGCCGCTCCAACCCGGCCACGTACACGGGGCTGCTGGAGCCGATCCGCAAGCAGTTCGCCAAGGCCAACGGGGTCAAGCCGGCCCTCTTCAGCGCCAACTCGGAGGGGGCGTGCCCCTTCTGCAAGGGCGCGGGCGTCATCGAGACGGAGCTCGGGTTCATGGACACCGTGACCACTCCCTGCGAGGACTGCGACGGCAAGGGGTTCATGGCCGAGGTGCTCGCGTACACGCTGAGCGGCGGGCCGGAGCAGACGGCCGCGACGATCGTGGACGTCATGGGCATGTCCGTCACGCAGGCGCACGCGTTCTTCTCCGAGGGGGAGGCCCGGATTCCGGCGGCGATGAAGATCCTCGACCGCCTCGAGGCAGTGGGCCTGGGGTACCTGACGATCGGCCAGCCCCTGACGACCCTCTCCGGCGGCGAGCGGCAGCGGCTCAAGCTGGCCGCGCACATGGCCTCCGCGGGCGGGGTCTACGTGCTCGACGAGCCGACGACGGGCCTCCACCTGGCCGACGTCGAGCAGCTCCTCGGCCTGCTGGACCGGCTGCTGGAGGGCGGCACCTCCGTCGTCGTCATTGAGCACCACCAGGCCGTGATGGCCCACGCCGATTGGATCATCGACGTGGGCCCGGGCGCCGGGCACGAGGGCGGGCGCGTGGTCTTCGAGGGCACGCCCCGCGAGCTCGTGGAGGGGCAGCGATCCGGAGCGCTCGACACGCTCACGGGCCGGCACCTCGCCGAATACGTCGGCTAGCGGAGCCCCCGGCGAGGGGCGCGCGCCGGCTAGGAGAGCTCGGCCGCGCCGCGCTCCTCGGGGGCCTTCATCGCCTTGTTGAGCGCGAGGAAGAGGTGGAGGATTCCGAGGCTCAGGAGGATGTGGCCCAGGCCGGCGATCCAGGAGATCGCGGGGGAGCCGGCCTGCCCGAGGACCTGAAGCACGCCGCGCACGGTCATGGCCCCGAGGGTCACGATGAGACCGCTCTGGTAGAACCAGAAGAACAGTGTGAAAAGCTTGCGTGACGGGGAGGCGGGCGACGAGAGGTCGAAGACCTTGTCCAGCGCGAGGACCACGAGGAAGACGATCATGCCGAGGGCCAGCGCGTGGGTGTGGAGGATCGAGAGCTGGGTGACCCCCGTGAAGCCCCGGCCCCGCGTGAATTCGCGGTAGAAGAGCCCGCTGACGAGTCCGACGACGGCGTAGGCGGCTGCAGAGGTGAAGAGTTTTCTCATGTCTTCCAGCCTAGGAGGAGGCTGCTGTGAACACGGTCAACCGAACAGCTGATTTCTGTGCGCTCAGTTCAGTAAGGGGGGCTATCGTTATTGACGAACATCCCCCACTGTCGCTGAGCACGGGAAGACGCGCTGAGCGCTGAAGCTGATAGAGGAGAGCCATGAAGGCCTCAAAGATCATTGCGGGTCTGGGCGCGGCCGGCCTGTCCGGCGTCGCGGTCCATGACCTGGTGCAGAAGAAGCACTCCATCCTGCGCAACTACCCCGTGCTGGGGCACGCCCGATTCCTCATGGAGTCGATCCGCCCGGAGATCCAGCAGTACTTCATCGAGCGCAACTGGGACGGCCGCCCGTACGACCGGGACACGCGCTCCCTCATCTACCAGCGCTCCAAGGGCGAGAAGGCCGAGCACGCGTTCGGCACGGAGCGGGACGTGCTCTCCCCCGGGGCCGAGTACCTGGCCCACTCGACCCTCCCGGCCCATGAGATCACGGCGATTCCCCGCGTCACGATCGGCGGCCGCGACTGCCTCAAGCCGTACAGCATGGCCCTCATGAACGTCTCCGCCATGAGCTTCGGCTCCCTCTCCGGGAACGCGATCAAGGCCCTCAACAAGGGGGCTGCGATGGGCGGCTTCGCGCACGACACCGGCGAAGGCGGCCTCACCGAGTACCACGAGGAGTTCGGCGGGGACCTCGTCTGGGAGATCGGCACCGGCTACTTCGGCTGCCGCACCAAGGACGGGGACTTCGACCCGGACATGTTCGCCGCAAAGGCGCAGAAGGACCAGGTCAAGATGGTCTCCCTCAAGCTCTCTCAGGGCGCCAAGCCGGGCATCGGCGGCGTGCTTCCGGGGGAGAAGGTGACGCCGGAGATCGCCAAGATCCGCGAGGTGCCCGTGGGGGAGACGGTCGTCAGCCCCGCGCGCCACCGCGTGTTCAACGATCCCGAGGGTCTCATCCTCTTCATCCAGAAGATGCGCGAGCTGAGCGGCGGCAAGCCGGCCGGCTTCAAGATGTGCGTGAGCTCCCGCGTGGAGGTCCTGGCCCTCTGCAAGGCCATGATGAAGCTGGACGTCTACCCGGACTTCATCATCGTGGACGGCTCCGAGGGCGGAACCGGCGCGGCTCCCCTCGAGTTCGAGGACCACATCGGCATGCCCCTCTCCGAAGGGCTCATGATCTGGCACAACGCCCTCGTGGGCACGGGCCTGCGGGACCACATCAAGATCGGCGCGTCCGGCAAGGTCGCGGCGGCGAACGACCTCATCAAGGCCATGATCCAGGGCGCAGACTTCACCAACTCGGCCCGCTCCATGATGATGGCCGTGGGCTGCATCCAGGCGCAGGCCTGCAACACGGGCAAGTGCCCCACCGGCGTCGCCACCCAGGACAAGCGCCGCCAGCGCGCGCTCGACGTCGAGGACAAGGGCGACCGCGTCAAGAACTACCAGGAGGGCACCGTCAAGGAGTCCCTCATGATGATGGCCGCCATGGGCGTCAGCAGCCCCGAGGAGCTCAAGCCCTGGATGCTGCGCCGCATGGTGGCCCCGGGCCTCAGCCGCTCCTACGCCGAGCTGTACACGTGGCTCAAGCCGGGCGAGCTCCTCGAGGGCTGCAAGCACGAGAGCTGGGCCACGGACTGGGAACTCGCAGAATCCGCATCATTCCGCCACGAAGGGCACCGAGCATGAGCAGCACCGTCGCAGAGATCATCGTCAAGTCCCTCGTCGAGGCCGGGGTCAAGCAGGTCTGGGGCGTGGTGGGCGACGCCCTCAACCCCGTGACGGACGCGATCCGCCGCGAGGAGAAGCTCGAGTGGATCGGCGTGCGCCACGAGGAGGCTGCGGCCTTCGCCGCCTCCGCCCAGGCGCAGCTGACCGGCGAGCTCGCCGTCTGCATGGGAACCGTGGGGCCGGGTGCCATCCACCTGCTCAACGGCCTCTACGACGCGAAGAAGGCCCACGCCCCCGTCCTGGCCATCACCGGCCAGGTGCCCACGGAGCACATCGGCACGCAGTTCTTCCAGGAGGTGGACAACGACAAGCTGTTCGCCGACGTCGCCCTCCTCTCCCACACGATCACCAACCCGGCCCAGGTGCCGGCGATCATCGCCGAGGCCGTCAACACGTCCTACGGCCAGCGCGGCGTGACCGTGCTGACCCTCCCCGGGGACGTGGGAGACCTCAAGGCGACGACGGACGAGCCCGCGCGCTTCGCCCCCCGCTCTCCGGCAGGCCCCGCGGGGGACGTGCAGATCTCCGAGGCGCTCACGCTCCTCAACGACTCGTCCAAGAAGGCGGCCCTTCTCGTGGGCTGCGGCGCCCTCGGCGCGCGCGACGAGGTCCTCGAGACGGCCCGCCGCCTCCAGGCCCCCATGGTGCTCACCCTCAAGGCCAAGCCGGTCCTCGAGCGGGACAACGAGTTCCAGGTGGGCCAGACCGGCCTCATCGGCAACCCGGGCGCCGTCAAGGCGCTCGACGGGTGCGACGTGCTCTTCATGATCGGCACCGACTTCCCCTACACCGACTGGTACCCGAAGGGGAAGACGGTCATCCAGCTGGACCGCCACCAGGAGGTCATCGGCCGTCGCGTGGCCGTGGACCACGCGATGGTGGGCGACGCCGCCGCCACCCTCAGGGCTCTCAACGCCCGGCTGGTCTCCCGCTCGGAGTCGGAGCACCTCACGGCTTCCCGTGAGCGCTTCCTCTCCTGGAAGGAGTCCCAGGCCAAGCTCGCAGACCCCGAGCACGACGAGAAGCTCATCGGCAAGATCCGCGCCGTCTTCGACAACCCCGACGACCGCATCCGCCCCGAGTCCGTCGCCGCAGCCCTGGACCGCCTGGCTCCCTCCAACACGATCTTCACCTCGGACACGGGGATGTCCACCGTGTGGCTCTCGCGCTTCATCGAGATGAGCGGCACCCGGGACATGGTCGGCTCCTACAACCTCGGCTCCATGGCCAACGCCATGCCGATGGCCCTCGGAGCCCAGGCCCTCGACCGCCACCGCCCCGTCGTGGCCATGTGCGGCGACGGCGGCCTCATGATGCTCCTCGGGGACCTGCGGACGGCTGTCACGTACAAGCTGCCCGTCGTCTTCGTCGTCTTCAACAACGGCCGCCTCGGCATGGTGAAGCTCGAGCAGGAGCAGGGCGGCCTGCCCGAGTTCGGCACCGAGCTGGACAACCCGGACTTCGCCGCGCTCGGCACCGCGATGGGCCTGCAGTCCCGGCGCATCGAGGATCCCGCTGAGGTGGAGTCCGCGATCGCCCAGGCCTTCGCAGACCGCGCTCGCGGGCCGGTGCTCCTGGACTTCGTGACCAACCCCAACGAGGTCTCCGTGCCGGGCAAGCCCACGGTCCAGCAGGGCTGGGGCTTCGCCATCGCGAAGTCCCGCGAGGTGCTCGAAAGCCGCTGACTCGACAGCCGCTGACCGGCCGGTCTGCGGTTCCCGGGCCTGATCTCTACAGGCTGCTGAGAAGGAGCTCTACCCCATCGAGGTAGGGCTCCTTCTCTTCTGCCCCGAGGATGGCACGCCGGATGATGTGCCCCTGGGAGAGGGCCACGATGGCGGGGGCGAGGGAGGCTGCGCGCGCTGCGGCGTCGTCGTCGTCCAGCCCCCGCGCGGAGGTGAGCCACGCGGTGAGGTACTCCTCCATGCTCTCGGTGAGGGAGAGGATGAAGTGCTGGGCGGTCTCGCGGAGGTGGTCGGTGGCCACGGCCTCGCCCCAGAGCTGGAGGAGGAGCCCCTCGTCCAGCAGCTCGAGGGGGAACGTGCCGAGGAAGGTGCGCAGGGCCTCACCGGGGGCGGGCAGCGGGTCCTGGGCCAGGATGGACTGCAGGGCGTCGGAGCGGCTGTGGAGGAAGTGCTCGGCTGCGGCGGCCTCGAGCTCCTCCTTGGTGGAGAAGTACGTGTAGAGCGCCCCTGCCGAGAGCCCGGACTCCTTGACGATGCGAGCCATGGACGCGCCGCGGAAGCCGTGCTGGGCGCACGTGCGGATGGTCGCGCGGAGGATGCGGTCTCGCTGCTCCTGCTTGCGGGCGTCGGTGATCTTCGGCATGCGGGGGTCCTTAGGGAAGGGTTATTTTGCAATCCAGCTTAGCGAGTGCATCATAGAGAACGAACATTCATTTTGATACTTGCTCCCCGAGGAGATCCCCCATGAGCCACGCCATTCAGGCTCCCGACGTCCCAGCCCCCGGGTCCGTCGGCGCTGCCAACGCCCCCGGGCGCGTCCACCCCCGGTATGCCCTCCGGGCGGCGCTGGTGGGCGCTGTGGCGGTGGTCGGCATTCTGCTCGCCTTCATCTGGCCCTCCGCGACGACGACGACGAAGCACCTGCCCGTCGTCCTCATCGGCAGCCCGGCACAGGAGCAGCGGGTGCAGGACAAGGCCTCCGCCAACGACGCCGGCTTTGACGTGACCCGCGTGGACACGCGCGAGCAGGCGGAGCAGCTCCTCAAGGAGCGCAAGGCCTACGGGGCCTTCGTCTACTCGGGGGAGAGCACGCTCGAGGTGCTCACGGCCAGCGCGGCCAGCCCGGCGGCGGCCCAGCTCATCGGGCGCGTGGTCCAGGGACTGGGGCAGGACGCCCAGAAGAGCTACATCACGAGCCAGCAGGCCAAGGCCCAGAACGCCGCCACCCTGGCGGCCCAGGCGGCAGGGCAGGCCGGCGCGGCGAAGAGCCTGGCCGGGGTGGTTCAGCAGATGCAGGCCACCGTGCCGCCCGAGTCCCCACAGCTTCAGGCGCTGGCGGCCCAGGCGGCCCAGCAGCAGAAGGCCGCGGAGGACGCTGCGGCCAAGGCGAAGGCGGCGAAAGCGGCGGCGTCGTCGACTACCGCCCCCTCGGTGACGGTGACCGACGTGGCCCCCCTGGCCTCGAGCGATCCGCGCGGCTCGAGCCTGGCGACGGTGGGGCTGCCCCTGACGCTCGGCGGCATGCTCGGCGGGTCGGCGATTGCGCTCATGATCCGCGGCACCCGGTCCCGGCTGGTCGGCGTGGTGCTCTACGGGGTGCTGGGCGGGCTGGCGATTGTGCTCATCATGCACACGTGGCTCGGCGTGCTCCAGGGCCACTGGGGTCTCGAGTGGCTGACGGCGGGGCTGTCCCTCGGGGCCACGGCCGCGCTCATCGTGGGCCTGCAGGCGCTCATCGGCCAGCTGGGCGTGCTCTTGGGCTCCGGCATCAACATGGTCATCGCGAACCCCATGAGCTCCCTCTCCTTCCCGAAGGAGTACCTGCCGAAGCCGTGGGGCGACGTGGGCCAGATGTTCATCCCCGGCTCCACCGGCACGCTGCTGCGCGACCTGAGCTACTTCCCCGAGGCGTCCGTAGGCCAGCAGTGGGCGGTGCTCGTGGTGTGGCTGGTCATGGGCATGGGGCTGAGCCTCGTGGCGGCGGGGGTGAGGAGGGGGTGGTAGGCGGGGCTCCGATTCTGCTGTGATGACGCGCGCTTACCGAAGTTCTGAGTTTTACGAGAGTCTCTCGGGAGTTGCAGGTTGCCGGGCGAAAAATAGGGGCATCCACGGCGGGCTTTTCAGAGACGGATCATCCCCGCAGACGCGGGGAGCTCACCACACCCCTCTGGGAGCGTCAAGCAGACGCCGGATCATCCCCGCAGGCGCGGGGAGCTCGGCTCTCCAGCGGGCACACGTGGACTCGCGCAGGGATCATCCCCGCAGACGCGGGGAGCTCTGCGAGCGGGCCGACTCCATGTAGAGCTCTTCCGGATCATCCCCGCAGACGCGGGGAGCTCCTCGATGCGTGGGGCCTCGATCTGAAGGGTGTGGGATCATCCCCGCAGACGCGGGGAGCTCGTGGGGTTGTTGTT
>JAGLBH010000270.1 GCA_018260285.1 Arthrobacter sp.
CCCCCATCGCGGTGTAGAGCGCATCCGCTGCGGCCGGGTCCTCGGTGGAGGCCGCCTGGACGACGCGCACGAGCCACATGGCCGAGGAATCCCCGTGGTGGTGGTTGTCCGGGTTGTTCTCGTTGAGAATCCCGAGGGACATGATCCTCCAGGAGACCTCGACGTCCCGGACCTTCTCGACCTCCTTCATCCACCGCGAGGTCACCCAGGCGAAGGGGCAGAGGGGATCGAACCAGAAATCAACATGCTCAGACATGACAGCTCCATTTCGCGCGCCCGCAGGCCCGCATCGGGTCAGGCGCTCTTGCGCCTCTTCTTGTCCAACACCTCGACCACCGGTTCTTCTTCCCCGCGCACGCTTGCGGCGGTGACCGTCACGGTGTCGACGTCGTCCCGCCCGGGGATCTCGAACATCGGACCGGCCAGGGTCTCTTCGAGGATGGCCCTCAGGCCGCGCGCGCCGGTTCCGCGGGCCAGCGCCTTCTGGGCGATCTCCTGGAGGGCGCCCTCCTCGAAGTGAAGCGTCACGCCGTCGAGTGCGAAGATCTTCTGATACTGCTTGGCAAGGGCGTTTCTCGGCCCGGTGAGCACCTCGATGAGCGCGGCCTCGTCCAGCTGGCTGACGGTCGTGATGATGGGCAGCCGCCCGATGAACTCGGGGATGAGGCCGAACTTCAGCAGGTCCTCCGGGAGCACCTGGCCGTAGTCGCCCGAGACGACCTGCTCCTTGAGGGCCGCGCCGAAGCCGATGCCCTTGCGGCCGGAGCGATCCCCCACGATCTCCTCAAGCCCCGCGAAGGCCCCCGCGACGATGAAGAGCACGTTGCTCGTATCGATCTGGATGAACTCCTGGTTCGGGTGCTTCCGCCCGCCCTGAGGGGGCACGGAGGCCACGGTCCCCTCGATGATCTTCAGGAGGGCCTGCTGCACGCCCTCGCCTGAGACGTCGCGGGTGATCGAGGGGTTCTCCGACTTGCGGGAGATCTTGTCGATCTCGTCGATGTAGATGATGCCGTGCTGGGCGCGCTCGACGTCGAAGTCCGCCGCCTGGAGGAGCTTGAGGAGGATGTTCTCCACGTCCTCCCCCACATACCCCGCCTCGGTGAGGCTCGTGGCGTCCGCGACGGCGAAGGGCACATTGAGCTTCTTCGCGAGGGTCTGGGCCAGGTAGGTCTTCCCGCAGCCCGTGGGGCCGATGAGCATGATGTTGGACTTGGCGATCTCCACGCCGTCCAGCTCAGGGGCGAGCGCCTCGGCCGCGCTGCGCTGCTCGGCGTTGGCGCTCACCCGCTTGTAGTGGTTGTACACCGCCACGGCCAGGGCCCGCTTGGCGCCCTCTTGCCCGACGACATACTCCTGGAGGAAGTCGAAGATCTCCCGAGGCCTCGGCAGCTCCTGCTGGCCGAACTCGGTGACCTCCGCGAACTCCTCCTCGATGATCTCGTTGCACAGCTCGATGCACTCGTCACAGATATAGACCCCGGGGCCTGCGATGAGCTTGCGCACCTGCTTCTGGCTCTTCCCGCAGAAGGAGCACTTGAGCAGGTCGCCGCTCTCATGGGCGCGTGCCATACAACCTCATTTCACCACGTGTCGTCAGTCGCCGGGACGCCGAAGCCTACGGCTTGTTGATGGCCGGCTTGCGCACCTTGCGGGAGTCGAGAACCTGGTCGATGAGACCGTACTCGAGCGCCTGGGGGGCCGTGAGAATCTTATCCCGCTCGATGTCGCGGTTGATGTCCTTGACGTCCTTGCCCGTGTGCAGGGCCATGGTGTTCTCGAGCCACTCTCGCATGCGCATCATCTCCTGCGCCTGGATGTCGAGGTCAGAGGCCTGGCCCTGTCCGCCGCCGATCGCCGGCTGGTGGATGAGCACGCGGGCGTTCGGCAGCGCCAGGCGCTTGCCCGGGGTGCCGGCGGCCAGGAGCACGGAGGCAGCGGAGGCCGCCTGGCCCAGGCAGACCGTCGTGATCTCGGGGCGGATGTACTGCATCGTGTCGTAGAGGGCCGTCATCG
>JAGLBH010000271.1 GCA_018260285.1 Arthrobacter sp.
GGCCTGGCCGTGTGGCGGTCCCGGCGGGGCAAGGCCTCCGCGCCGATCGACCCGCTCCTCGCCGCCCGCACCCTCGTGCTGGGCCAGGCGTGCGCACATGTGGGCGCGCTCATCGCGGGGTGGCACGCGGGCGTTCTCGCCCAGATGGGCGGCCCCGCCCTCCAGGCCGGGGGATCGGACACCGTGAGCGCCGCCGTCGCCTCCGCACTCGGCGGGCTGGTCATGGTGGCCAGCGGAATCGCCGTCGAATACTTCTGTCGCATACCCCCTGAGGAAGGAGACCCGGGTGAGCCGCAGCCTCAGCCCTGACGCGGGCGTCGCCGATTTCACGCGACCCGACCCCGCGCTCAAGACCGTCAAGTACATCGCAAGCCTGGGACACCTGCTGACGGCCGCCGTCGCCGCGGCGGTTCTCGCGGGGCTGACCCGCTTTGCCGGATGGCAGATCCCCTGGTGGATCTGGGCGCTCTGCACCGTGCCGTTCGTGCTCTTCTGGGTCATCGCGCTCTTCCGCATTCCGCGCTTTCTCCGGCACCACGGCTACGCCCTCCGCGAGGACGACTACCTCGTGACGCGCGGGGCCTGGTGGCGCCAGGTCATCGCGGTGCCCTACGGCCGCATCCAGTACTCCAAGGTGGAGCAGGGGCCGCTGCTGCGCCGCTACGGGCTCGCGAGCGTCGAGCTGCACACGGCGTCCGGCCAGACGAACGCTCTCGTGGAGGGCCTGCCGGTGGAGCAGGCCGAGGCTCTCAAGGAGAGGCTCGTCGAGCGCGGCAACGCACGGCTGGCCGGCCTGTGAGCGCGGCCCCGCAGGCGGGACCGCCCGCTGACCTCTCCCAGTGGCGCCGCGTCCACTGGGCCTCCCCGCTCGTGCGCCTGTGGGCTGTGCTCTTCGTCTTCGCGTACACGATCGGCCGGAACCTCGTGGAGGACATCCTCGAGGGCGCCGGGCCGAGCTTCGGCTCCCCGGAGCCGCCGTCCGAGAAGGGGCTCATCGCCCTCGCGGTCCTTGCGGGCGTGCTCCTGCTCATCACCGGGTACGGCTACCTCTCCTGGCGGATGACCCGGTTCTACATCAGCGAGGACCACATCTACCTGCGCCGCGGGGTGCTCATGCGCTCCCAGCAGCAGCTCCGGCTGGACCGCATCCAGGCGATCGACATCGCCCAGCCCCTCCTGGCCCGCCTCTTCCGCCTCGCCGAGCTCAAGTTCGACACGGCCGACGGCACCGGGGACGAGGCCTTCCACCTGGCCTTCCTCCCCGTCCGCGAGGCGAACGACCTGCGCGAGCGCCTCCTCGTGGCCGCCGAAGACGAGAAGGACGACGACGCCGCAGCCCGCCTGCCCGAGGACGCCGTCTCCGGGCAGCCCCGGGACGCCGGCTCCGTCCGGACGGGCGCGGCCCCGCGCGAGACCGTCTTCTCCATGACGCCCGGCCGGGCCATCGCCGCCTACGCCCTGGGCGGCCCGATTGTGTACCTGGGGTTCTACCTCGGCGTCGTCGGGCTCCTCCTCCTGCTCCCGTGGGGGTGGACGGACGCGGTGGCCGGGGGCATGCTCGCGGCCCTGGTGCCGCAGCTGTTCGGCCTGTTCATGAACGCGGTGGGCACGCTGCCGAAGCAGATGAACTTCCGCATCGAGCGCACGGGGCAGCGGGTGGTCCTGTCCCAGGGCATCGCGTCCACGTCCGCCAAGGCGCTGCGGACCGAGCGGATCCACGCGATCACCCTCCAGCAGCCCCTCCTGTGGCGGCCGTTCGGGTGGTACCGCCTCAAGGTGACCACCGTGGGCGCCGAGGATCACGAGAACATGGCCGGCTCGGCCCTCGTCCCGGCGGGCTCCTGGAGCGAGGCGGAGGCCGTCGTCAAGGCCGTCGTGCCCGAGTTCGCGCCGCACCTCGGCGGCTTCCAGGTCACCCCGGAGGACGGCTTCCTCCGGATGAAGCGCAGCCTGCGCTGGACGGACCCGCTGGCGTTCCGGCGCCATGGCGTCCGCGTGGAAGACGGG
>JAGLBH010000272.1:0-1733 GCA_018260285.1 Arthrobacter sp.
TTCTCCGGCTCGGAGAAGCGGAAGGCGGAGCTCTCGACGGGCTTCGACGGCGCGGATTCCTCGGTGGTAATATTCCCGGCGATTCCGCCTGCCCAGGCGCTCACGAGGCTGAACGCCTCTTTGGAGAGGCGGTAGAGGCGGCGCTGGGCATCGGGACGCATGACGATGACGCCGGCCTCGCGGAGGACCTTGAGGTGCTTGGATGCGGCGGGCTGAGAGATTCCCACGAGCTCGACGATCTCCGTCACCGAGAGCTGCTCCGGGCCGAGGACGCCGACGATCCTTCTCCGGGTGGGCTCGCCCAGGGCGCCGAGGATGCTCTCGAGGCGTGCCTGGGTGGAAATGCGCTCAGTCATACCTCTTAGCTTATCGACCCGGAGAGGCTCTTCTGTCATCGTGCGGTCTTCCTGCGGCGACTCTGTCTTGAGGCAGCCGAACGACTAGTCGAACCACGGATCGAGGCCGTGCAGGGGCAGGACCTCCTTGCGGGTGGCCATGATGGCCCGGTCCACCGAGTCGTTGGGGTCGTAGCCGACCAACCCGGAGCGCCACCACCTGTCCACGCCCTCCCCCATGAGCTCGGGCGGATCGACGGCGCCGTACTTCTCCGTGACGTACTCCCGCCAGGACAGCGGGGTCTCCTGCGTCAGGCTGATCGGCGAGCCGGCGACGACGGAGCACAGGTGGGTCCAGACGCGCGGGGTCGTGTGGATGACGTCATACCCGCCGCCGCCCGTGGCAATCCAGCGGTTCTCGCAGAGGTCATGCGCCAGGCCCGCGATGGAGATGGCGACCATCCGCTGCGAGTCCACGCTGACGAGGAGGTTGCTCAGCGGATCGTCCGTGTGGGCGTCGCAGCCGTGCTGGGAGACGATGACCTCCGGCTCGAAGGCCGCGGCGACCTGGGGAACCACCGCGTGGAAGGCCCGCAGCCAGCCGGCGTCCTTCGTCCCCGCCGGCAGGGCGATGTTCACGGCCGTGCCGGGGGCGTTGGGACCGCCCGTCTCGTAGGGGAAGCCGGTGCCCGGGAAGAGGGAGACACCGGACTCGTGGAGGGAGACGGTGAGGACGCGGGGATCGTCGTAGAAGATGTTCTGCGTGCCGTCGCCGTGGTGGGCGTCGACGTCGATGTACAGGACCCGCTTGACCCCGCCGGCCAGGAGGCGGGCGATGGCGCCGGCGGCGTCGTTGTAGATGCAGAAGCCGGAGGCCGCCTGGCGGGAGGCGTGGTGCATGCCGCCGGCGAAGTTCACGGCGTGGAGGGCCTTCTCCTCGAGGACGAGCTCGGCGGCGTGGATGGAGCCGCCGTAGATCGTCGAGGCGGCCACGTGCATGTCCGCGAAGGCGGGGTTGTCCATCGTGCCGAGTCCGCGGGCCTCGTCCGGCACGGTGGGCGAGGCGCTGACGCGCTGGACGGCGTCGATGTACTCCGGATCGTGCACGAGCTCGAGCTCGGCGTGGGAGGCGGCATAGGGGCGCGCCCGCGTCACATTCGGCAGGTCGAAGACGCCCAGGTCATAGGCGAGCCGGGCGGTGAGATCCAGGCGCATCGGATTCATCGGGTGCTTGGCGGCGAACTTGTAGCGCAGCAGCGAGTCCGAGTAGACGATGGACGTCGGAACCGCGGGATATCCAAAACCCGTAGGACTGTACATGAGAGAACAGGCTACGCTAAGGCCTGGGGCGGATCGACCCCCTGCCCGAAAATTTCTTCCGCCGTCTGAAAGACCTCC
>JAGLBH010000272.1:1743-2001 GCA_018260285.1 Arthrobacter sp.
AGTGTGCACCACGGTGCGTTCACCGCAGGCCCGCCCGGCCCGCGACGGCGAGTCCCCGGCATGCTGACCGACACCTCCGGCCAGAAGGCGGCGACCTCGACGACGCTCACGGCGAACCGCCGCCACCAGAGAACCGTGCTGGCGTCCTTCGTCTCCAGCCGCAATCTCCTCGACTCGGCGATCAACTCCTCCCCCGCCCGCCTGGCGATCGTCGCCTTCCTCCTCATCGTCTGCCTCTTCACCGGTCTGCTCATGCTC
>JAGLBH010000273.1 GCA_018260285.1 Arthrobacter sp.
GGGGACGGGAGGGAAGCTCAAGGCTGTGTCGCTGTTCTCGCAGATGACCACTGCGCGCGGCTCATAGGGCAGGGCTGGGCAGTCGCCCTCGAACCAGGTGTCCCAGCGGCGCCCGCCTGCGCTCAGGTGGGCTGGGTCGGCATAGGTCACGCCGACCCGCGCAGGGCGGGCGGACCGCAGCCTCCCTGTGTCCGCCCCGGTGAGCCAGGCGATGAGCTCCCGGTGGCGGGCAGCGGTCCGCCACTTCCCGGACACCCCTTCCACAGGGACCTCCCGGGTGGTCCTCCCCGGCCCGTCCGGGGTCTCCCTGCACCAGGCGGCGGCGCGGAACAGGACGTCATTCTCCTCATCGCTCTGGCTCTCCACGCGGCCCAGCAGCCCCCACTGGCCGCTCTGGGCCGCGTGCGGGAACTCTCTGCGAAGGCGCTCGGCCCAGGCCACGGCCCGCCGAAACCGATTCTCGCTGAACCCCTCTGCGAGGCGGAGAGCCGCCGCCCAGCTGGGCACCGTGAGATGGGAGAGCACGGTGTTCATCCCGGAGGGGGTGCGGACGCGGGATGTCACCGTCTCGAGGCCCCAGCGCTCAGCGAACCGCTCAAGGCCCTCCTGCCAGGAGTAGACCTCGGCTCGGCGCCCGACGAGATCCCTCTGAGTCGGCCTGCCGAGCGGGATGACGGCGAAGGGCGCCCCGGCGTCGTCGATCAGACCGGCGGAGCGGTCGATGAACTGGCTCTTGACCCGTGCGGTGATCAGCGCCCGGACCTCGCCCTCCGTCTTCATTCCGCGCCCCTCCCCGGAGCCCCCTCCTCGGCGCGGCGGAGGACGTAGGCACGGGAGAGGCGCGTGCGCGGGTCTTTGACGACCTCCACGAGGTGGCCGATGGACTCCTCGAAGGAGACCGTCTTGTCCTCGGGCGCGCCGACGATGAGCTGGAAACCGAGTTTGCGCCACGCGTTGACGCCGCGCTCGGTGAAGTGCGCGTCCGCCTTGATGAACGCCTCGTCGAGGACCACGGTCATGAAGCGCGGGTCGTCGACGTCGCCCAGGAGGTCCCGGAGCGCAGCCCCCGCGATGAAGGCGATGACCTCCTGCATCTCCCCGCCGGACATCTCGCCGGAGAGCGCCTGGAACGTCGGCTTGCCCGGGGCGTAGGCCAGCGAGTCGCGCGGCGTCTCGAAGGCGAAGAAGGTCATATGGCGGTTGACGTCGAGGAGGTACTCGCGGTCCGGGGCCCCCTCCTCGATCGCCGAGAAGACGCGGTCGTTCTGCGCGAAGTACTCGTCGGCGTCGGACGCGGTGAGCGCCCCTGAGTCCTTCTCGAGCTGTCTCAGATCGTCCATGAAGGCGCTCAGCCGCCGGCTCTCGCGGATCTTCACGCGGACGCCGAGCTGCAGGCGGGTCTCGCCGTTGCGGAAGGGGATGGCGGCGAGCACGCGGTTGATCTCGTCGATCTTCTGCTCGGCGTCGGAGACCTCCTGGTCGTACTGCCCGAGGAGGGTGGAGATGTCCCGGCGGTTGTCCTTCATCGCCTGGCTCTCCCACCGGTGGAGAATGTCCGGAAGGCCGTGGTGCCGGAGCTCGTCGAGGAGGCTCTTGAACGCCTGGAACTCGAGGATCGGGTCGTCCCCGCGGTCGTCCGTCGGCTGCCAGCGCGCGTTGAAGCTGCGGAACCGCTGGCGCAGCAGTTCGCGCCTCTGCTCTGCCTCCTCCCCCGCACGGGCGCCCTCGCGCTGGACGTCGGCCACGACACGGGCCAGCGTCTGGCCCCAGGTCTTGACGGCCTCTCGGGGCGAGTCCGTCGAGGCCTCCCACCCCTGGGCGGCGAGCCGGGCGTCGAGGGCCTCGGCCTGGGCCGGGGAGAGACTCTCGGCCCGGCGCTCCAGGCGCTCACGCTCCCGGACGGCGACGACGAGGGCCTCGGCCACCTCCTTCGCGGCGGCTGCGCTCTTCTTCGCCTCGCTCTCCGCCTGGGCCCTGGCCTCGACC
>JAGLBH010000274.1 GCA_018260285.1 Arthrobacter sp.
CTGAGCGCCCTCGAGGAGCGCCCCGTGGCCGAGGCGCTCCCGGACTTCGCGGTGAAGAGCGCAGAGGAGACGACGACGTCGCCCCTGCTCGAGCAGCGCTCCTGGATCGATGAGGCCTTCGCGGGGGACGACCCCGTGGCCATGCTCGCGCGGCTCCGCAGCGGCGGGCACATCGAGGCAGCCGAGACGCTGGAGAGCAAGTCCCCCACGAGCGTCTTCGCCGCGCTGCGGCATGTGCGGGCGGCCGCCGGGATGAGCCTTGCGGAGGTCCTCGAGCGGGACCTGCGGGTGGGCATGCGGCTCTTCGCCTCAGGCGAGATGCAGGAGGGCATCCGCGCTCAGGTGGTCGACAAGGACCGGAACCCCCGCTGGAGCCCGCCCCGCCTGGACGAGGTGGACCCCAGCGTCATCGAGCGGCTCACCGCCTGAGAGCGGGGCAGGGGGCGGGCAGGGCCTCCGTCGTCGGTCGTTCAGGATCAGGAGACGGCAGCCGAGCCCTGAGCCGAGACCTGCTCGGCGAGAGACTTGGCGACCGCCTCCATCTTAGCCAGCGTCGTGTTCTCGTTGAGGGCGCTCACGACGATGCGGATGCCCTTCGTCTCGGCGATGACCTGGTAGCTCTGGTTGCCCACGAGCGTGCCGCCGGAGACGGTGGACGTGAAGTAGGTGATGTCGCCGTCCTTGCCCGCGACGCCGCCTGCGGTGTAGGGAACCTTCTTGCCGCCCACGTTGACGGTGTAGGAGGCGCACTGCTTGAGCTCCTGTGCCAGGGAGGTCAGCGAGGGGGCGCTCTTCGGCAGCACGGTCGCGGTGACGGCGAGGCCGTGGGGCTCGTCCGTGGCGACGGCGAGCGTGGAGGAGGGCATCGCGTAGAGGTCGGACGTGCGGGCCAGGGGAGCGCACGCTGCCGGGGTGGTCGTGAGGGGCTTGAGCTGGATGGCCGTTTCCTGGATGAGGCGCTTGACGAGGGAGACATCCGTGGGCTTCGAGGTATTCCCGAGCGCCTGGGCCAGCTTGACCGAGTTCGCGGGGGAGTAGTAGGAGCCGTTCGGCAGGGCCGTGGTGCCGGCGGGCGCTGCGGAGCTGCTGGCGCTCGGGGACGCGGAGGGGCTGGCCGAGGCGGAGCCCGTGGAGCTGGCGCTCGCGGAGGGGCGTGCGGAGCCCGTTGGGGAGGCGCTTGCCGACGACGCCGACTCCGTCGAGGACGCCGTGGCATTCGACGAGCCCGTGGAGCAGCCGGTCAGGGCGGCCATGAGAAGGAGCGATGACGTCAGGGCGATGGATGATGTGCGCATGGTGGAACCCCCAGGGTAGGAGCCGGTCCAAGGTTCGGCCAGCAGTGTGCGGGCGGCAGAGTGCGCCCAGGCCCAGCTTACTCAGGGAACCTCCACAGCCGGTGGGTATCCCCTGGGGCCAGGCCGCCTCCGCCGGCCCTTTGGCCTCCGCGCCTTGGCCCGTCCCTGATCCGCGCCTCCGCCGGCCGCCGGGTTTCCACGACCCGGCCCGTCCCTGAGTTTCCGCGACTCCGCCGGCCGCCCGTCCTGCCCCGCTTCCGCCTGCTTGCTCTTCCTTGCGCCGACTTTGCCGCACTTCCGTCACGCCTCGCGTGCTTTGGAGGGCGGGAACCACGGAATTGAGCGGTTTTTGCTCGGCAGCCGTGATGGATGTGCGGCAAACTCGCGGGCAGGGGTTGCTCAGGGCGGGTAGGGGTTGCTCGGGGCGGGTAGGAAAGGGCCGGGCCGCGGTGACTGCAGGAGCGAGCCACCTTTCGACCTATATATAAGGAGTGTCTGGGTAAAAGGAGTCCTCCAGCGGGGGCCTCGCCCAGCCAGCGAGGCTTTGCCCTTCCTCGCGTCTTCCTTGCCCCGACTTTGCCGCACTTCCTTCACGACAGGCGTGCTTTGGAGGGCGGGAACCCCGGAATTGAGCGGTTTTTGCTCGGCAGCCGTGATGGATGTGCGGCAAACTCG
>JAGLBH010000275.1 GCA_018260285.1 Arthrobacter sp.
GGCCGGACCGCTCGCTCCCGCTGAGCTGGCGCTCGTCCTGGCCCGCGCCAAGGCAGAGGCCGTGGCCCGGCTCCCCGAGGCCGAAGGGCACCTCGTGCTGGGCTGCGACTCGGTCTTCGAGTTCGAGGGCGAGGTGTACGGGAAGCCCTACACTCCCGAGCGCGCCATGGAGCGCCTGCGGGCCCAGTCAGGGAGGACCGGCACCCTCCACTCCGGGCTCTGGGTCGCGGACAGGCGAGCGCCGGGCAGGAGCCCGGAGTCTCCCGGCGGCTCCGGTCGGGTGACGAGCACCGCGGTGACCTTCGCCCCGCTGCGCGAGGACGAAATCCAGGCCTATGCCCTCTCCGGAGAGCCGCTGCACTGCGCCGGGTCCTTCACCATCGACGGGAGAGGAGCAGCCTTCATCGAGAGAATCGAGGGAGACCCTGCGGCTGTCATCGGGATCTCCGTGCGGGATCTGCGGGATCAGCTGCACGCCCACGGGGTCCGGATCCCCGAGGTCTGGGAGGACTGAGCACGCGAAAAAGCGTATGCTCACTACACGAAGCACATGGGCGGTGCCATTGCATCGCCGCCAACGCATATTCAGTGTTTTTGGGAGTCGGATTGAACGAGTTCAGCAAGGTCTTGATAGCCAACCGCGGCGAGATTGCAGTGCGCATTATCCGAGCCGCTCAGGATGAGGGGCTCAAGACCGTCGCCGTCTACGCTGACTCAGACCAGAATGCCCAGCACGCCCGGCTCGCCGACGAGGCCTACGCTCTCAAGGGCGAGACCGCCGCGCAGACGTACCTCGACCAGGACAAGCTCCTCGAGGTGGCCCGCAAGACGGGCGCGGACGCCCTGCACCCCGGGTACGGCTTCCTCGCAGAGAACGCCGAGTTCGCCGCGCGCGTGATCGACGCCGGCATCACCTGGATCGGTCCCTGCCCCGCAGCCATCGCCGCCCTCGGCGACAAGGTCCAGGCCCGTCACATCGCGGAGAAGGTCGGCGCCCCGCTCGTTCCGGGCACGTCAGACCCCGTCAAGGGCTCCGACGAGGTGCTGGCCTTCGCTGACGAGTTCGGCCTTCCCGTGGCCATCAAGGCTGCCTTCGGCGGTGGCGGCCGCGGCATCAAAGTCGCCCGCACCCGCGAGGAGATCCCCGAGCTCTACGACTCCGCCGTCCGCGAGGCCACGGCTGCCTTCGGCCGCGGAGAGTGCTTCATCGAGCGCTTCCTCGACGCGCCGCGGCATGTCGAGACCCAGTGCCTGGCTGACGCCCACGGCAACGTCGTCGTCGTCTCCACGCGCGACTGCTCGCTGCAGCGCCGCAACCAGAAGCTCGTGGAGGAGGCCCCCGCGCCGTTCCTCTCTGAGGACCAGGTGCGCCGCCTCTACGAGTCCTCCAAGGCCATCCTCAAGGAGGCCGGGTACACCGGCGCCGGAACGTGCGAGTTCCTCGTAGGCAAGGACGGCGTCATCAGCTTCCTCGAGGTGAACACGCGTCTCCAGGTGGAGCACTGCGTCTCCGAAGAGGTGACGGGGATTGACCTCGTGCGCGAGCAGTTCCGCCTGGCCCGCGGCGAAGAGCTCGGATACGGGGACCCTGAGGTCCGGGGCCACTCGTTCGAGTTCCGCATCAACGGCGAGGACGCCGGCCGCGGCTTCCTCCCCTCCCCAGGCAAGATCACGTCCCTCACGTGGCCGGCCGGCCCGGGCGTGCGCATCGACTCCGGCGTGGTGGCAGGGGACTCGATCTCCGGCAACTTCGACTCCATGCTCGCCAAGCTCATCGTCACGGGCACCACGCGCGAGCAGGCCCTCGAGCGCTCCCGCCGGGCGCTGCGCGAGCTCACGGTGGAGGGCATCCCCACCGTGGCCAACTTCCATGAGGCCGTCGTCTCCGATCCCGCATTCGCCCCGGCCCCCGGGGTCCCGTTCAGCGTGCACACGCGCTGGATCGAGACGGAGCAGACCGCCGAGTTC
>JAGLBH010000276.1 GCA_018260285.1 Arthrobacter sp.
CTACACGCTGCACGTTCTCTCCACCGCGCTCTTCGACCGCCCGGCCTTCAAGAACGTCATCAGCCACGGCATCGTCTTGGGCTCCGACGGCAACAAGATGTCCAAGTCTCTGAGGAACTACCCGGACGTCTCCGAGGTCCTGGACCGCGACGGCTCCGACGCCATGCGCTGGTTCCTCATGTCCAGCCCGATCCTCCGCGGAGGCAACCTCATCGTCACCGAGGAGGGCATCCGCGAGGGCGTCCGCCAGGTACTCCTGCCGCTGTGGAACGTCTGGCACTTCTTCACCCTGTACACGAACGCTGCCGACGGGGGAGCAGGCTACGAGGCCTCCGAGCGCTTCGAGTCGAGCGATCCTCTGGACCGCTACATCCTCGCCGCGACCGGCCGCCTCGTCACCGAGGTCCGCGAGTCGCTGGACGCCTACGAGGTCTCCGACGCCTGCGATGCTCTCCGCACCTACACGGACACGTTGACCAACTGGTACGTCCGCCGCTCGCGTGAGCGCTTCTTCGCCGAGGACGAGCAGGCCTTCGACGTCCTCTACACCTGCCTGAAGACCTTCTGCGAGGTGGCCGCTCCGCTGCTGCCTCTCGCCACGGAGGAGATCTGGCGTGGCCTGACGGGCGGGCAGAGCGTTCACCTCACCGACTACCCGGACGCCTCGGTCTTCCCCGACGACGCCGAGGGCCTCGCGGCCATGCAGCTCGTGCGCCAGGTGGCCTCCACCGGCTCGGCTCTCCGCAAGGCAGCCAAGCTTCGCGTGCGGCTTCCCCTGGCGGGAGCGACCGTCGTCGTCTCCAACCCGGGACAGCTGACCGAGCACCACACCGCCATCCTCCGGGATGAGCTCAACCTCAAGTCCCTCGAGGTCCTGGACTCGGACACGGTCTCGGCCGAGGAGTACGGCATCAGCCAGAAGCTCGTCGTCAACGCCCGCGCCGCGGGTCCGCGCCTCGGAAAGAACGTCCAGCAGGCGATCAAGGGAACCAAGACCGGCGACTGGTCGGTCGCCGAGGACGGCACGGTCACCGCCGGCGGTCTGGAGCTCCAGGAGGGCGAGTACTCGCTCGAGACGATCGTCGATCCTGAGAAGGCCGACGGCGCCGCTGCCGCGGTGCTGGCGGGTGGGGGCTTCGTTGTCCTCGACACGCAGCTCACCCCGGAGCTCGAGGCCGAGGGCCTGGCCCGCGACACGATCCGCATGATCGCGCAGGCGCGCCGCGAGGCAGACCTGCACATCAGCGATCGCATCCTCACGAGGATCACGGCGTCTGCAGAGGACATCGCTGCCCTCAAGGCCAACGCCGAGCTGATCCAGAGGGAGACCCTCACGGACGAGCTCTACTTCATCGAGGCCGACGCCAAGGCGCCGAGTGTCTCTGTTCAGCGTGTTGAGACGGCAGGGGACTCCAAGTGACCGAGCGACACTCAACGGGCGATCAGCCCACGGACAGCACGGACGTGCTCAGCGTCTACGCCGAGCTTCTTGCCCGGGCTCCTGAGAACAAGATGGAACCCCGCATGGAGCCGATGTGGAGGGCCATGGAGCTTCTGGGCGATCCCCAGAAGGCCTACCGGGTCATCCACATCACGGGCACCAACGGCAAGACCTCCACGGCGAGGATGATCGAGGCCGGGCTGCGGGCCCACAACGTCCGCACCGGCCGCTACACGAGCCCTCACCTCGTCTCGGTCACCGAGCGGATCTCCATCGACGGCGAGCCCGTCTCGGACGAGACCTTCGTGAGGGTCTGGGATGAGATCCGGCCCTTCGTCTCGATGGTCGACGACGAGCTCACCGCCCGCGGCGAGAACCGACTGACCTACTTCGAGGCGATCACCGTTCTGGCCTTCGCGATCTTCGCGGATGAGCCTGTTGAGGTCGCCGTCGTCGAGGTTGGACTGGGAGGCATCACGGACGCGACGAACGTCGTCT
>JAGLBH010000277.1 GCA_018260285.1 Arthrobacter sp.
CCATCGCCCGGAACGCGTTGACGTAGTGCGAGCGGCGGACAAGGTCCTCGCTCGTGAGGAGCACCTGGCCCACGGTGAGGCCGTGCTCCGCGAAGAGCCCGCCGTACTGGGCCATGAGAAGGCTCTGCCCCACGGTCGCAGCCGCCTGCTGGGCGGCCAGGTCCTTGGGGCGCTTGCGCATGCCCAGGGGGGCCAGGCCTGCGGTGATCGCGCCGGACGAGACGAAGACGATCTCCGCCCCGGCCAGCGGCCGCGCGCTCACGGGCCTCGCGCTCAGCCTGATTGCGCTTGGCGTTGACGGACTCGGTCCAGATGCCAGCTCGGCGCTCCGCCTCGAGCTCGGCGCGCGCTGCCGCCTTGGCGTCCTTGCGCTCCTCGTGCTCTTCGCGCTTCTGGGCGCGGGTGGGGCGGATGAGCTCCTGCAGACGGATGTCCGTGCCTCGCGGGGAGGCGAGAAGCTCCGCGCCGGCGGCCATCGTCGGCTCCCAGTCGAAGACCACGGAGTCCTCGCTGAGGCCGATGACGACGGCGTCTCCCGGACGCGCTCCCTGCTTGTAGAGCTCGTCCTCCACGCCCAGCTTGGCGAGGCGGTCGGCGAGGTAGCCGATGGCCTCCTCGTTCGTGAAGTCCGTCTGCTGGATCCAGCGCTCCGGCTTCTCGCCGATGACGCGGAAGAGCGGCTCGAGGTTGCGCTCCTCGCGGCGGATGACGAAGCCCTTGTTGTGGCCGCGCACCTGGCGGGGGCGCAGCGGCTCGGGAACGATCTCGGCAGGCTTGCTGCCGAGCTCCTCGCGGGCCTGGGTCACGAGCTCTGCCATGGCGAAGCCGAGTTCGCGCAGGCCGGTGTGGGCCAGCGCGGAGATCTCGAAGACGCGGTAGCCGCGGGCCTCGAGGTCTGTGCGGACGAACTCGGCCATGTCCTTGCCGTCCGGCACGTCCGTCTTGTTGAGGACGACGAGGCGGGGGCGCTCGTTGAGGGGCACGGCCTTCTTGTCGTCGAAGGACATGTCCACGGAGTACTTGTCCAGCTCGGACTCGATGACGGCGAGGTCGCTGATCGGGTCTCGATCCGACTCCAGCGAGGCGCAGTCCAGGACGTGCACGATCGCGGCGCAGCGCTCGACGTGGCGGAGGAAGTCGTGGCCGAGGCCGCGGCCGTCCGCGGCGCCCTCGATGAGACCCGGGACGTCGGCGATGGTGAACCGCACGTCTCCGGCCTGGACGACGCCGAGGTTCGGGATGAGCGTGGTGAAGGGGTAGTCGGCGATCTTGGGGCGTGCCGCCGACATCGCTGCGATGAGCGAGGACTTGCCCGCAGACGGGAAGCCGACGAGGGCGATGTCCGCGATGGACTTCAGCTCGAGGACGATGTCCTGCGAGGTGCCCGGCGTGCCGAGGAGCGCGAAGCCGGGGGCCTTGCGCTTCGTCGAGGCGAGGGCCGCGTTGCCGAGGCCGCCGATGCCGCCCTTGGCGGCCAGGTACTGGGCGCCGGGAGTGGCGAGGTCCGCGAGGATCTCCCCCGATCGCGTCTTGACGACGGTGCCGATGGGGACGGCGAGGGTGTGGGTCTCGCCCTGCTTGCCCTCGCGGTGGTCGCCCATGCCGGACGTGCCGTTGCCGCCGTTGCGGTGCGGAGAGTGGTGGTAGTCAAGGAGGGTGGTCACCTGAGGGTCGGCCTCGAGGAGCACGTCGCCGCCGTCACCGCCGTTGCCACCGTCAGGGCCGCCGAGCGGCTTGAACTTCTCGCGGCGGATGGACACACATCCGTGGCCGCCCTTGCCTCCGGAGACGTGAAGAATGACGCGGTCTACGAACTCGGCCATGGGGGTCCGCCTTTCTGACGGTGTAGAGCTTGTGCCCTGGACAGTCTATCCAGGGAGAAAAACCAGAGGCCGCGAACCCGAAGGATTCGCGGCCT
>JAGLBH010000278.1 GCA_018260285.1 Arthrobacter sp.
CCAGGGGCATGTCGCCGTGCTGCTCATCGGCTTCGGCATCTCCCTCGTCGGCGCTCGGCTCTTCGGGGAGAGCGAGGGCCGCGCGGACATCTTCGCCGCCACGGCCACGAAGCTCGTCGTCATGCCGCTCGTGGCCTGGGTGCTCGCCGTCGTCACGCGGGTGGATGCGTGGGCGGCCTTCGTCGTCGTCATTCTCGCCGCGCTGCCGACCGCGCAGAACGTGTTCGTCACGAGCACGAGGTACGGGGTGGCGAAGGACCACGCGCGGCAGACGGTGCTGCTGACGACGGTCGCGGCGATTCCCGTGATGATCGGGCTCGCCGGGCTTCTGACGTAGACCCGCGCGCGGCGGCCCGGGAGTGGGTAACGTAGGCGCTATGGGTACACAAGATCAGCTCGCCGCCATCGCGAGCGGCTACACATTCTCCGGTCCGAGCCTCAAGCTGGGCGTCGCCATGGCTGACGGCCAGCCGCATCCCGAGGTGCAGGTGGGCCTGCCGCTGGCGATGATGAACCGCCACGGCCTCGTCGCCGGCGCCACGGGCACGGGCAAGACGAAGACCCTCCAGGGCATGGCCGAGCAGCTCTCCGCCGCCGGCGTCCCCGTCTTCCTCGCGGACATGAAGGGCGATCTCTCCGGCCTCGCCGCGCCGGGCGAGCCGAACGAGAAGCTCACCGCCCGCACCGAGGCGCTCGGTCAGGCCTGGACCCCCACCGCGTTCCCCGTGGAGTTCTTCTCCCTCGGGGGCGACGGCGAAGGCGTCCCGGTGCGAGCCACGATCAGCTCCTTCGGCCCCATCCTGCTCTCCCGCGTGCTCGACCTCAACGAGACGCAGGAGTCCAGCCTCCAGCTGATCTTCCACTACGCGGACCAGAACGGCCTCGAGCTCTACAACCTCGCAGACCTCCGCGCTGTCATCCAGTTCCTCACCTCCGCTGAGGGCAAGGCCGCGCTCGAGGGCCTCGGCGGCCTCTCCAAAGCGACCGCGGGCGTCATCCTCCGCAAGCTCGTGGGTCTCGAGGCCGAGGGCGTGGATAAGTTCTTCGGCGAGCCGGAGTTCGACACGGCCGATCTCCTCCGCCTCGCCCCGGACGGCCGCGGCATCATCAGCGCCCTGGAGCTCGCGAACGTCCAGTCCCAGCCGCAGCTCTTCTCCACCTTCCTCATGTGGCTCCTCGCCGATCTCTTCGAGGACCTCCCCGAGGTGGGCGATATCGACAAGCCCAAGCTCGTCTTCTTCCTCGACGAGGCGCACCTGCTCTTCAACGGCGCGTCCAAGGCCTTCCTCCAGGCCATCACGCAGACCGTGCGGCTCATCCGCTCCAAGGGAGTCGGCATCTTCTTCATCACGCAGACCCCGAAGGACGTCCCGGCCGAGGTCCTCGGCCAGCTCGCCAACCGCGTGCAGCACGCCCTGCGCGCCTTCACGCCGGATGACCAGAAGGCCCTGACGGCTACCGTCAAGACCTTCCCCAAGTCCGCGTACGACCTCGAGACGGTGCTCACCTCCGCGGGCATCGGAGAGGCCGTCGTCACCGTCATGACGGAGACCGGCGCGCCCTCCTTCGTGGCCTGGACCCGCATGTTCGCGCCGCAGTCCCTCATGGCTCCGGCCCCCGCCGCGATCACCGCAGGCGTGGCCTCCAGCCCCCTCACCCCCAAGGACGGCACCGCCGTGGACTCCTATTCGGCGTTCGAGAAGCTCTCCGGCCGGGCTGCCTCCGGTGAGAATGCCGACGGCGCACCTGCCGGGGCGCCGGCTGAGTCTGCTCCCTCCGGCGATGCCGGGCAGTTCCAGCCCTACAGCGAGGCCGCCGACTCCGTGGCCGCCGACAAGAACGCCGAGCTCGAGGCCAAGAAGGAAGGCGAGCGGCTCGCCAAGGAAGAGGCTGCCCGCCTCAAGGCCGAGGAGC
>JAGLBH010000279.1 GCA_018260285.1 Arthrobacter sp.
GGGGGGTGCTGGGGGGGGCTGGGGGGGTTGCTCCTGGGGGGGCCGGGTGGGGTGGCTGGCGGATGGGTTGCACCGACCACCTGACACCGCCGCGATCAGAACGCCGCCTTCTCTCGGCTGAGCGGGAGGGAGCCCGCCTGCCGGGGGATGCACAGGGATTCCTTCCCCACTTCTCGGTCCTGCTCGTTAGGATGGGGGTATGACGGCCGAATGCGGCCCGACCTCAGAAGTTTAAGGAGCAGGCCATGCCTATTGTGACGCCCGAGAAGTACAACGAGATGCTCGATGCCGCCAAGAACGGCGGATTCGCCTTCCCCGCGATCAACGTGACGAGCTCCCAGACGCTCAACGCGGCCATTCGCGGCTTCGCAGAGGCCGGCTCGGACGGCATCATCCAGGTCTCCACGGGCGGCGCCGCCTACTGGTCCGGCTCCTCCGTCAAGGACATGGTCATCGGCTCGCTCGGCTTTGCCGCCTTCGCGCGCGAGGTCGCCAAGAAGTACGACGTCAACATTGCGCTCCACACGGACCACTGCCCGAAGGACAAGCTGGACTCCTTCGTCATCCCCCTCCTCGAGGCCTCTGAGGCCGAGGTCAAGGCCGGCCGCGACCCGCTCTTCTCCTCCCACATGTGGGACGGCTCGGCGGAGACGCTCGACGAGAACCTGCGCATCGCCCAGGACCTGCTCAAGCGCACGAGCGCTGCCAAGATGATCCTCGAGGTGGAGATCGGCGCTGTCGGCGGCGAGGAGGACGGCGTCGAGAACGAGATCAACGAGAAGCTCTACACGACGGTCGAGGACGGCCTCAAGACGGTCGAGGCCCTCGGCTCCGGCGAGAACGGCCGCTACATCACGGCGCTGACCTTCGGCAACGTGCACGGCGTCTACAAGCCGGGCGGCGTCAAGCTCCGCCCCGAGCTCCTCAAGCAGATCCAGGACGAGGTCGGCGCGAAGATCGGCAAGAAGGACCCGTTCGACCTCGTCTTCCACGGCGGCTCCGGCTCGAGCCCGCAGGAGATCGCCGACGCCGTCTCCTACGGCGTCATCAAGATGAACGTGGACACGGACACGCAGTACGCCTTCTCCCGCCCGGTCGCCGGCCACATGTTCGCCAACTATGACGGCGTCCTCAAGGTGGACGGCGAGGTCGGCAACAAGAAGACCTACGACCCGCGCGTCTGGGGCGCCAAGGCCGAAGACGGCATGGCCGCTCGCGTGGTCGAGGCCTGTCAGAACCTCGGCTCCGCCGGCAAGTCGGTCAAGTAATGGCAGACCTCCTGGGCATGCCGGGCACCGGCCCCGTTGAGACCCACCTGCCGGAGGACGCGGACGTCGTCGCTCGCTTCGAGGCCGGGGACGAGGGTGCGGATCTGGCGCGCCGGTTCCCCTTCTCCTCCTTCGCGTGGGCTCAGCTGGCCGACGACGCCTGGGCCGCCGGGCAGGACGTCGAGAGCTACGCCTACGCCCGTGTGGGATACCACCGCGGGCTGGACGCTCTGCGCCGGGCCGGCTGGAAGGGCGCAGGCCGCATCCCCTACGAGCACGCGGGCAACCGGGGCTTCCTCCGCTGCCTCGTGGCGCTGGAGCGGGCGGCTTCTGCCATCGGCGAGGCGGACGAGGTGCAGCGCATCGGCGACTTCCTCAACGAGGCGGACCCGTCTGCGAAGGCAGCCATCCTGGGCGCTTAGCCTGGAGGACTCGCCCTCGGGAGCCTGCTCTCTGTGAGGATGGCCCGATGTGGCGATAGCCCGTTCTCTTCAAGGGACCCCAGTCTCTCCGTTCTCTCCGCTGCTGCGGGGAGGGCCGAGGGGCTGGGGTTCTGCGCGTCCGGGGCTG
>JAGLBH010000027.1 GCA_018260285.1 Arthrobacter sp.
GCTCGTCCGCCTGAGCGGTCCCCTCGCAGCCCCAGGACGCAGGCGCCTCCGCGAGACGGCTCGCCGCCCACTGCACAGCCTCCGCCCCCTGCAGCCGGGCGGTCCCGCGCCCGTCGTCGAGCAGGATCTCCTGACAGCTCGGAACGCCCCACCGATCCATGGCAGCTGGGGTGGCGAGCAGAGAGACGGCGATCATGCTCTCGACCGTAGCCACAGCACGGGGCGGCTCGCAGGCGGTTGAGCCGCTTCGTGGACAACTGCGCCTGGGAGAATTCTGAGAGCCGCTGTGAGGCCGATCCCGGGCGCGGATTCGGTACGCTGGGGGGAGGGCGTGGGCTGGAGGCTGAGAGATCTGCCTTTCGAGCCAAGCGCCACATGCACTGTCAAGCGGGCACGCCCAGAATTTCAGGAGAGCTTTGTGAATACTGACCTCGTCATCGTCGGAGCGGGCCTCTACGGCCTGACGGTCGCGGAACGGGCCGCCTCCCAGCTGGGCCTCAACGTCACCATCGTGGATCGGCGCGACCACGTGGGCGGCAACGCCTACTCGGAGACCGACCCGGAGACGGGGATCGAGATCCACAAGTACGGCGCGCACCTCTTCCACACCTCCAACGAGCGGGTGTGGGACTACGTCAACCAGTTCACGACGTTCACCAACTACGTGCACAGGGTCTACGGCGTGCACAAGGGCGAGGTCTACCCGCTGCCGATCAACCTCGGCACGATCAACCAGTTCTTCCGCGCCAACTACACGCCGGACGAGGCGCGGGCGCTCATCCAGGAGCAGGCCGGGGCCTTTGCGGGCAAGGATCCGCAGAACCTCAATGACAAGGGCATCTCCCTCATCGGCCAGCCCCTCTATGAGGCGTTCATCAAGCACTACACGGGCAAGCAGTGGCAGACGGACCCGAAGGACCTCCCGGCGAGCATCATCTCCCGCCTCCCCGTCCGCTACACGTACGACAACCGCTACTTCAACGACACGTACGAGGGCCTGCCCACCGACGGCTACACCGCGTGGCTCGAGCGCATGGCGGACAACCCCAAGATCACGGTTCAGCTGAACACCGACTTCTTCGACGAGACCGCTGAGTTCGGCCGCAAGAACGTGGCCGGCCAGGTTCCCGTCATCTACACGGGCGCCGTGGACCGCTACTTCGACTACGCCGAGGGCGACCTCAAGTGGCGCACCATCGACTTCGAGCGCGAGACGCTCAACACGGGCGACTTCCAGGGAACCTCCGTCGTCAACTACAACGACGACGATGTCCCCTTCACACGCATCATCGAGCCGCGCCACTTCCACCCGGAGCGGGGCTACCAGACGGAGAAGACGGTCATCATGCGCGAGTTCTCGCGCTTCGCCGAGAAGGGCGACGAGCCGTACTACCCGGTCAACACGGAAGAGGACCGCGCCAAGCTCCTCGCCTACCGTGACCTCGCCAAGCAGGAGAAGGATGTCATCTTCGGCGGCCGGCTCGGCACGTACAAGTACCTCGACATGCACATGGCCATCGGCGCTGCGCTCTCGACGTTTGACAACAAGATCGCCCCGCACTTCTCCCAGGGCAAGCCGCTCGAGTCCGGCGGGGTGGACGCGTGACCGGGGACGCGGCCGGACTCCGCGTCGTCCATCGCGTCGTCTTCCCGGCAGACAAGGACCTCGACGTTCTTCCGCTCTACGTTGACCAGGGCCTCCCTCCGCAGCCGGACGTCGCCAGGAAGGGCAGCCCGGTCGTCGTCGTTCAGCAGGCTCCCGTCGGCTGGCACCCGGACGACGTTCTCTCACGCGAGAGCATTCGGGTGCGCGCGGGGGACCGTCTCTCCTTCGCCTCGTACTTCGGCGCCTTCCCGGCGGCCTACTGGCGCCGCTGGACGAGCGTGGAGAACGTCCACCTCACCGTGTCCACGCGGGGCGCAGGCACCGTCATCGTCTACAAGTCCAACGCTCTGGGGCTCAGCCAGCGCGTGGAGTCGCGCCAGGTCTCCGGCAGCGAGACGAACACGTGGTCGCTGACGCTCGCTCCGTTCGGCGACGGCGGCTGGTACTGGTTCGACCTCATCGCCGACCATGAGGGCCTCGTCCTCGAGGGGGCGCACTACGCCGTCCCCGACACCCGGCCGGTCGGCCGCCTGACCCTCGGCACGACGACGTTCAACCGTGCGGACTACTGCGTCAAGACGATTGACGCCATCTCCCAGGACGCTCAGCTCATGGAGATCCTCGACGAGTTCGTCGTGGTGGACCAGGGGACCCAGCGCGTCCGAGAGCGCGAGGAGTACCCGGAGCTCCAGGAGCGCTTCGGCTCCCGCCTGACGGTCATCGAACAGGCGAACCTCGGCGGCTCGGGAGGCTTCTCCCGCAATATGACCCGCGCCCTGGAGACCGGCACGGACTACCTGCTGCTCATGGACGACGACATCCTTGTGGAGACCGAGGGCATCCTCCGCGCTGTGGCGTTCGCGGACTTCTGCCTCACCCCGACCCTGGTCGGCGGTCACATGTTCGACCTCGAGGCGCGGAGCGTTCTCCACGCATGGGCGGAGGACGTCAAGCAGTTCACCTACGAGTGGGGCTCTGCCGAAGGCCTTGAGTATCGGCATGACTTCGCCCAGAAGGGCCTGCGCCAGGTGCCCGAGCTGCACAAGCGCTGGGACCCGGGGTACAACGGCTGGTGGATGTGCCTCATCCCGCGGGTGGTCATCGAGGAGATCGGCCTCTCTCTCCCTGTGTTCATCAAGTGGGACGACGTGGAGTACGGTCTGCGAGCCCGCGCCCACGGCTATCCCACTGTCACCCTGCCGGGCTCTGCGGTCTGGCACCTCTCCTGGATGGGCAAGGACGACACGATCGACTGGCAGGCGTACTTCCACGTGCGCAACCGCCTGGTCACCGCGCTCCTCCACTCGCCCTTCGAGCGCGGCGGGGCAGTGGTGCTGCGCTGCCTGGCCATGGAGGTCAAGCACATCTTCGGCATGCAGCGCTATGCCACCCGCGCTCGCCTGGACGCCGTCCGAGACGTGCTGAGCGGCCCAGACCACATGCACGCGACGCTCGAGAGCCGTGCGGCCCAGCTGCGCGCGGCCAAATCCGACTTCCCGGAGGCGACGCCGAAGCCGCGCCCCCAGGATTTCCCCGCTCCCGGCAAGTCCTCTGCCCGCCTCAAGCCCACCGGGCCGAAGCAGCCCTCATGGGCGCAGCTTCCGCTCTGGCTGCTCAAGACGAGCTATCGCCAGTTCTTCAAGGCGGTGGACCCCGAGTCGAAGATTCGGCCGGAGGAGATCCTCTCCAAGCAGGACGCCACGTGGTGGCGCCTCGCCGCGGTCGACTCGGCCCTTGTCTCCACGGCAGACGGCACGGGCTTCTCCTGGCATGTCAGGGACACGGCCAAGGCTCGGAAGAACATCAAGGAGGCCATCGCCCTCTACGCGGAGGTCTACCGCCGCTGGGACGAGCTGCAAGAGCTCTACCGCGCGGAAGCCCCCCGGTTCACCTCCCTTGAGCAGTGGATGTCCACGTTCGCGCGCACCTCTGGCTCGAGCGCCTCGGGAGCGGATGCCTCGTGAGCTCTTCGGGCACGGCCCCTCTCGTCCAGCCTGGCCGGGGGAGGGGGGTCAAGGACGTTCTGACGCACCGATTCCTTCTCAGGCTGCTGGTGCGCAAGGAGATCCAGGTCCGCTACCGGGGGTCGATTCTCGGGATCTTCTGGTCCTATATCAAGCCCGGCGTCCAGTTCCTCGTCTTCTACATCGCCATGGGGAAGTTCATCGGCTTGGATCGGGGGAACGCCAACTATGCGGTCTACCTCTTCTCCGGCATGGTCATCATCAACTTCTTCTCGGAGGCCTTCGGGAACGGGGCGCGCTCGATCGTCGTCAACCAGGGGCTCATCCGGAAGATCTACATGCCCCGGCAGCTCTTTCCCTTCTCCACGGTGTGGGTGGCGGCGGTGCACTTCCTCCCGCAGATTCTCATTCTTCTCCTGGCGTCCGTCCTGTCGGGCTGGCGCCCCGGCCTGCTCAATGTCGCCTCGGTGCTCATCGGGTTCGTCATCGTGGCGCTCTTCTCCGCCGGTCTCGGGCTGCTCTTCGCCACAGCCAATGTCTTCTTCCGGGACTCCGAGAACATCGTGGACATGATCATCATGGTCTCCACCTGGGCCTCACCCGTGCTCTACAAGTGGAGCATGGCCTATGACGCTCTTCCCTCGTGGGCCTATGCGATCTACGCGAGCAATCCCCTGACGGTCGCCGTCGAGCTCTTCCACCACGGATTCTGGGACCCGACCGTGGCCTCTGCGGAGCTTCCGCCCCACCTCTACACGGTGTACGTGCCGGTGGCCCTCCTCGTCTCTGCGGCCACGCTCCTTCTCGGCGACCGTCTCTTCAGAAAGGCAGAGGGCAACTTTGCACAGGAACTCTGACGCCGACGCGCGCGCATCGGTCATCGAGGTCACGAGCGTGCGCAAGGACTTCGTGCTGCGGCACACCCGGTCCATGAAAGAGGCGTTCGTCTGGCTCATCAAGGGGAGGAAGGGCGACCTCAGCGAGAAGTTCTCCGCTCTCAAAGACGCCACTCTCACCGTCCGGGAGGGAGAGACCGTGGCGCTCCTGGGGCTCAACGGCTCGGGCAAGTCCACCCTGCTCAAGCTGATCTCCGGAGTCATGCTGCCCGACGCCGGAACAGTGGCCACCCGAGGCCGCGTGGCAGGCCTCATCGAGGTGGGCGCGGGCTTCCACGGGGACCTCACCGGCAGGGACAACGTCTACCTCAACGGGGCGATCCTGGGCATGACCGAGCAGCAGATCAACGAGCGCTTCGACGACATCGTCGCGTTCTCCGAGATCGGGCAGTTCATCGACACGGAGGTCAAGTTCTACTCCTCGGGCATGTATCTGCGGCTGGCCTTCGCCGTCGCCGTCCACACGGACCCGGACGTCTTCCTCGTGGACGAGATCCTCGCGGTGGGGGACGAGCCCTTCCAGCAGAAGTGCCTTGCCAAGATCCGCGAGCTCGTGGCGGCAGGGAAGACCCTCGTCGTCGTGAGCCACGACCTGGATCTCGTCTCGACGATCTGCGACAGGGGAGTGCTTCTCAAGCACGGGGATATACTCTTTGACGGCCCCATCCGAGACGCTGTGGCTATGATGCGCGAGCATTGATCATTGGAGAAAGGTTGGGACCCCGTGGCGCGTGCTGCATTCCGGAAGGACATCCAGGCGCTGCGAGCCCTGGCCGTCACCCTCGTTGTCATCCATCACTTCTGGACGAGTCGGCTTCACGGCGGGTACATCGGAGTGGACGTGTTCTTCGTCATCTCCGGGTTCCTCATCACCTCCCATCTGAGCCGAGAGCTTGAGAACACGGGGCGAGTGCGGCTCGCCACCTTCTACGCCCGTCGTGTGAGACGCCTGCTTCCGGCGGCCTTCGCCGTTCTCATCGCGGGCTCTCTTCTCGTCTGGCTGTTCGTTCCCTTCTCCGCCTGGGAGAGAACCGCGCGCGAGGTCACGGCGGCTGCCTTCTACGCGGAGAACTGGGTCCTGGCAGCCAGCGCCGTCGACTACTCAGCGTCCCAGAACGACGCGACGATCGCCCAGCACTACTGGTCCCTCTCGGTGGAGGAGCAGTTCTACCTTCTCTGGCCCCTTCTCCTGTGGGGCTTCGTGGCCCTGTGGCGGAGGGTGGACGCCCCCGTCATGGCGAAAGCGGGCATCCGGGACGAGCTGGGACCCAAGCGGGCGACGACGATCGGCATTGCCGGAGCGCTGCTTCTCGTGGGACTCGTCTCCTTCCCCCTGTCCGTGTGGTGGGTCGCCAACAGCCGGCAGTCCGCCTACTTCGTGACGCAGGCCCGCCTCTGGGAGTTCGCCGTGGGCGCGGCTGTGGCGCTTCTGCCCCGTCTCATCGCGGGGCGCGCTCTGCCCGCGGCGCCCACCGCTGCCGTCCAGTGGATTCTGAGCATCGGCGGCTGGAGCGTGCTCGCCTGGGCGGCCTTGACCTACTCCGCTGACACCCCCTTCCCCGGGGCCGCCGCGGCAGCGCCCGTGCTGGCCACCGCAGCGATCATCGCAGCCGGCTGCCTGAGGACGCCGCCTGCGCCCCTGGAGGCGGCCTACGGCCTCAAGCCCGTGCAGTGGATGGGCGACGTCTCCTACTCGGTGTACCTCTGGCACTGGCCCCTCGTGGTCGTGGCGCCCTACGTCCTGGGCACAGAGCACCCGTCCCTGCGCAACCTGGGCCTCTACGCCCTGACGCTGATCCTGGCGTGGGCCAGCTATCGGTGGATCGAGCCGGCCGGCCAGCGGCTGCGCCCTGCGGCGGCTCCCTGGAAGGCCCTCACCGCCATGGCGGTGGGCATGGCTCTGATCGCCGGGATGGGCGCGGTGCAGGCCAGGCAGGGGCAGCAGCGCTCTGCCGAGGCGGCCGCGCAGCAGGAGAGCCTGCAGGCCACCGGCTGCACGGGCCCTCTGGCCCTCGTCAACCGCGCTGAATGCGCGGACAAGGTGTCGCAGCCCGTTGCCGTCACCGCCATGGCAGACGTCAACCGCTACTTCGTGAGCGATCCGATCTGCCAGACGAACAAGGAGCCCGGTGCCGGCGCGGGGGAGCGCGTCTGCGACTTCTCGGAAGGGCGCAAGAACCCGCACGTCGCGTACATCGCCGGAGACTCCCATGCGCAGCACTGGCAGGGAGGCCTCATCGAGGTGGCCAAACGCCAGAAGTGGAAGCTCTACTACACCTACTTCGGCGGCTGCCCCCTGGCGGACGTGCCCTACATCGGATACACCCAGCTGGCGCCGGACGGCGGGGCCTCCTGCCGAGCCAAGTCCAAGGCGCTCTCCGAGCGCATCCTCGCCCTCAAGCCAGATCGCGTTCTCTATTCCGTGTATGCGCGCGGCGAGAAGGTGCAGACCACCGGTGGAGAGAGCCAGCTCGACGTGTGGACCAAGGGCCTCCCCGTCTTCTGGAAGGCCTGGGCCGCGGCGGGCATTCAGGTGGACATCATGGCGGATCCGCCCCTCAACGGCGAGGTCCGAGACACGAAGTGCCTGACGGTCAATGCTCAGAACCCGTCCGCGTGCGCGACGGATCGCGCACAGGCACTCGGCACAGACCCCATGAGGGCCGCTTTCAAGACAGTCCGAGACCCGAAGATCCGCCTCATCGACACGACAGACGCCTTCTGCGATGAGAAGAGCTGCTACGCCGGGGTCGGAGGAGTGGCCGTGTACTACAACCAGGACCACCTCAACCGCGAGTACGTCCGGCTCATGTGGCCCTACCTCACGAAGCTGCTCACTTCGACTGAATGAGGACCTTCAGGATGAGGAAGCGCAGCACCGTGGCGGCCGCATTGGCCGCCACGAGGACGACGAGCTCGAGGGTCTTGTTCTCCCCAGCGTGAAAGAGGGCGAGGAGGAAGAGCGACCCGCTCGTGAGACCGAGGCCCAGGCCGAAGGCCACGAGGCCGCCGATATGGTGCTTGACCGCGTCGTCCCTGCCCTTGACCCCGAAGGTGAAGCGCCGATTGGCTGCCGTGTTGGCCACCGCCGTGATGAGGAGCGCCAGGAGGTTCGCCGCCTGCGCTCCGACGCCCTGGCGCAGAATCCAGTAGACGAGCATGTAGGCCAGGGTGGAGAGCACCCCGATCATGCCGAAGCGCATGAGCTGCAGCAGGGCGCCGTTCCTCCAGGCGCCCAGGTTTCTCCAGGCACCCAGGCCCGAAGCCTGTGCGGGCTGGGCAGAGGACGCGCGTGGCGCAGTCTCGTTCACTGGGGTGGTCCCTTCAGAGGTCATGAACAGGCGGTCACGCGGTAGAGGCGGGCATCGCCGACCCTGTCGGCCAGAACAAGGCCGGCGCGGCCGGAGAGGAACTCCGTCCCGGGCAGGGAGTGATGGCCGCGGTGCACCTCGAGGCCGCCGAAGTCCAGAACCCAGTAGGTCTTCGTCCGACGGACGGCATCACACACCGCAGGGTTGAAGGAGGCCTCCTCGATGTGGTCCAGGAGATACTGGGCGTCGTCGGAGATCTTTCCGTAGATGTGCGGCCGGGTGGTCTTGCGATCTGAGATCGCGTAGACCAGGGAAGCGCCAGTCCACGGGTTGCCCAGCACGGTGTTGTCGGCAGGCACGATCCCTGGCAGCCGGTCCAGGAGTGTGCGCTCGTCGGGGGAGAGGAGGAGGCTGTCCTTCCCGACGTAGTAGCGGCCGTTGAGCTTGGACTGCTCGGCGGTCATGGCCCCGGACTGGAGCTGCATTCCCAGGGCGCCCGTCAGCAGCACGGCGAAGACTGCTGAGACGATGAGGCGGTTGTTGAGCCAGGGAGCCTTGGTCTCAGCGGCCCGCGAGTAGAGGGACGACTGCATAACCCGCTTGGTCAGCCAGCGGATGATGAACTCTGCGCCGAGGATGACCACGGGGGCGGAGACGATGGGGAGGAGGGCCGCGAGACGGTTCGAGTCGTTGTACCAGATCCCGGCGAAGAAGGAGCGGAAATCGCCGAAGGTCTCCGACGAGCTGACGATGTACAGCCAGGCGCCCATGAGGAACATGCCCACCACCCAGCGCTGGCGCTTGGCGAGCAGCAGGAAGATCACGCCCGTGCAGGTGAGGATGAACATCTCCAGTCCGCCGGGCAGACCCATGGGGGTTCCGGCGAGCACCTCGCCGACCGCCTGGGAGTGGGTCTGGTAGGGCGGCCAGGTGGACGACGACGCAGCCGGCCTGATGTTGATCCAGGCCACGAGGGAGAAGATTCCGTAGAGGGCGAACAGGACAAGGAAGGTGCGGAAGCCCCGTCGTCGTCGCTGAGAGTCATGCCGGGTGACGAACGCCCACCAGAGGCGCGTCACCATGACCGGGAGGATGAAGGCGATGAAGGCGAGCAGCGTGCTCGGGTGCGCCAGGACCATCCCCGGGAACGCCGCGAGGAGGGAGAGCAGGCCTGCCCAGAACGTGGGACTCTCCGCCTGAGTCATGCCGAGCAGCTGGAGCAGGGCTCCGAGGGCCGCCGGGAGGATCGCCAGGGCCAGGTGGTTCGGGTAGAGCACGCCGAAGTCCACCATGAGGTAGGGGAAGGCCGGGAAGCCCGGGGCCACGGCGGCAGTGAGGACGATGGGGAGCAGCCGGGGGCCGGTGATGCGGGTGATGAAGAAGAGGAGCGAGAGCGGCCAGACGAGGCAGCCGATGACCATGTTGGTGATGTTCACCGCAGCGGGAATGCTCAGGCGGAAGAGCATCGCGACGAGGGAGACCATGTCGTGCCAGACCGCAGGGTAGAACCCCTGGGACTCCGGCGTGAGATTCCCCAGGGTGAGGGAGGAGCCGTTCTGAGTGTCGATGATCGCGCGAATGGCGTTGAGGTGGTAGATGTTGTCGAACGTCTGGGAGACGCGCTCGACGTTGCCGAACCCGTGCGCGTAGCGGTAGAAGAGCGCGAACGCCGGGAGGGCGACGGCTGCCACATAGATGAGAGCCACGGGAGCGTCAACGCCCCAGCGGAAGGTCTGGAGTCGGCTGACCACGGGGGTGTCAAACCGGTCATAGGAGTGCGCCTGGGTGATGTCCGTCTTCCAGATGGCGAGCGCGAAACGGCCCAGCAGAGCGAGCAGGGCCACCAGGACCGCGCCGCCTAGATAGACGGGGGGGCCCCAGGGGATGTTGAGCAGCCCGGCCAGCACCGCGAACACCCCGATGACGGTCGCCGAGGCCGGGATCGCGAACGCGAAGGTCCCCAGTCCGCGGATTCCGGCGGCTCGCAGGATGACAAGACCCGGCAGGAGCAGGAAGGCTGTCGCCCCCACGAGGTAGGGGATAGTGTGCATCCAGCTCATCGACGCTCTCAGACTCCTTCGGGGGACAATTCCTCCGTCTAACTCTAAGCCACGCCTGCACGGGGGAGCTGTGAACCGCGAGCCGGTCACGGGGAAATCGCCTGTTGGTGTGGAATACTCATCAGAGTGAGTCGAGCATGGATTGTGATCCCGATGTATAACGAGGCGTCTGTCGTCGGCGACGTCATTCGTCGCGTCCGGACGGTGTTTCCTCATGTCGTCTGCGTGGACGACGGAAGCACGGACGGATCCCAGGAGGTCGCTCGCGCCGCAGGGGCGGTCGTCGTCCAGCACCCGATCAACCTCGGTCAGGGCGCCGCGCTGCAGACGGGCATCTCGTACGCCCTCGAGGACCCCGAGATGACGTCGGTCGTCACGTTCGACGCCGACGGCCAGCACCGTCTCGAAGACGCTCAGGCCATGGTGGCCCGCATCGACTCCGGCGAGGCGGACATCGTCCTCGGCTCCCGATTCCTCGACTCCCGCACGCAGCTGGCCCCCATGAAGCGGCTCGTCCTCAAGACCGCCGCCCTTCAGAGCCGCATGTCCACGGGGATGAATCTCACCGATGCCCACAACGGCCTCCGCGCGATCAACCGGGACGTGGCCAGCCGGCTGTATCTGACGCAGAACCGCATGGCCCACGCCTCCGAGCTGGTCAACCAGATCGCCGAGATGAAGCCGCGGTGGGTTGAGCATCCCGTGGAGATCATCTACACGGACTATTCCAAGGCGAAGGGACAGTCCCTCCTGAACTCCGTCAACATCCTCGCCGAACTGTTCCTGAGGTAGGACCATGCAATTCATCGTTCAGCTCGTCCTCGTCATCGGCGTCATCATCTTCTCGTTCGTCCTCATGCGCGGCTCCGCCAACGCCCGCCACATGGCGATCCGGCGCATGATGACCATCCTCTTCGCGATGACGGCCGTCGTCTCGATCCTCTACCCGAGTCTTCTCCAGGCAGTGGCGAACGCGGTCGGGATCGGGCGCGGCACGGACCTCGTTCTGTACGGGTTCATTGTGTCCTTCCTCATCTTCATGGCCTCGACCTACCAGCGGTTCCGCGCTCAGGAAGTGGCTCTCACCAAGCTCTCCCGCCGGATCGCGATCAAGGAAGCCGAGAAGCCCTGGCTCGACCGGAAGCCGTAGGATGAGGAGGGCCGAGACATGTTTCGAGCGCCTGAACCAGCCCCAGACCCATCGAAGGAAATGAGGACAGCGTGACGATTGACGTCATGTTCCCCTACTACGGCGATGTCGCCATGATGAAGGCCGCGATCAGCTCGGTTCTCGCCCAGACGGATCGCGACTTCCGGCTCACGGTGGTCGACGACGGCTACCCGGACGACTCTCTCCCGGCGTACTTCGCCGAGCTCGTCGCGAGCGACGATCGAATCGTCTACCTCAAGAACGAGAAGAACCTCGGGGCGAACGGCAACTACCGCAAGTGCGTCAGCCTCATCGAGCACGAGTACGTGGTCATCATGGGCGCCGACGACCTCATGAAGCCGAACTACCTGGCCACCGTGCGCAAGGCCTTCGAGAACCCCGAGGTGGACATCGTCCAGCCCGGCATCGAGGTCATCGACGAGAACGGCCGGGTCTACCTGCCGCTGGTCGACCGCATCAAGAAGTCGATGCGCCGCGCGCTCGTCGGCAGCTCGTCCGCCGCTCTTGTAGAGGGCGAGCCCCTGGCGGCCAACCTCATCGACGGCAACTGGCTCTACTTCCCGTCCGTCGCATGGCGCTCGTCCGCGGTGAAGAAGCACAACTTCCGCCAGGGCTACGACGTGGTCCAGGATCTGGCTCTCGCCCTCGACGTCATCATGGACGGCGGCAAGCTCTTCGTCACGGACACGGTCTGCTTCCAGTACCGCCGCCATCGCGAGTCGGACAGCTCCGTGCGCGCGCTGGACGGGCGTCGGTTCGTGGAGGAGCGCCGCTTCTTCGACGAGAAGGCCGCGGAGTTCACGGCCCTCAAATGGACGACGGCGGCGCGGTCGGCTCGCCTGCACGCCACCTCACGGCTCAACGCAGCGTCCCTCATTCCGAAGGTCGTCAGCAAGAAGATGTGGCCCGGACTCGCCGTCCTGGCCAAGCACGTCGTCCGACCATAGGCATTCGGCCCGCTGTTAGTCTGGGCAGAAGCACTCAATAGAACATCTGGAACCACACACGAAGGCAGAGGTGAGGCGCATGTCCATGTTGGACGGTGCATCGGTACTGATCACAGGCGGCACGGGGTCGCTCGGCAAGGCTCTCATCAAGGAGATCCTCGCGAACCACAACGTTCGCCGACTGGTGATCTTCTCGCGCGACGAGCTCAAGCAGTTCGAGGCGCGCAACATGTTCAACGACGATCCCCGCCTGCGCTGGTTCATCGGCGACATCCGCGACCGCCACCGCCTCAACCGCGCCTTCCACGGCGTGGACTACGTCATCCACGCAGCGGCCCTCAAGCAGGTGGACACCGCTGAGTACAACCCCTTCGAGTTCGTCGAGACGAACGTCCGGGGCTCCCAGAACGTCATCGACGCCGCCATCGACCAGGGCGTCAAGAAGGTCGTGGCCCTCTCGACCGACAAGGCATCCAGCCCCGTGAACCTCTACGGCGCCACGAAGCTCTGCGCGGACCGCCTCTTCATCTCCGGCAACCACTACGCGGCCGCCTACGACACGCGCTTCTGCGTGGTCCGCTACGGCAACGTCATGGGCTCCCGCGGCTCGATCGTCCCCAAGTGGAAGGCCATGGCCGCCCGCGGCGAGTCCCTCGGCGTGACGGACCTGCGCATGACCCGCTTCTGGATCACGATCGAACAGGCCGTCAAGTTCGTCCTCGACTCCTTCGAGATCATGCAGGGCGGCGAGCTCTACGTGCCGAAGATCCCCTCGATCCGCATCACCGACCTGGCCAAGGCCGTCGACGAGAACGCCAAGATCCACGAGATCGGCATCCGCCCGGGCGAGAAGCTCCACGAGGAGATGATCGCCGCTGACGACTCCCGCCGCACCATCTCGGTCGGGGACCGCTACATTGTGGAGCCGCACCTCGAGGGCTGGGGCTACAAGCGCCCCGAGGGCGCCGAGCCGGTCAAGGACGGCTGGAGCTACCAGTCGGACGGCAACGACCGCTTCCTCTCGGTGGACGAGCTCCGCGACATGTTCACGGCGGAGGGTCTCTAAGCGATGCTTCCGTACGGGCGCCAGGATATTGAACAGGCTGACATCGACGCCGTCGTCGCCGCTCTCCAGAGCGACTGGCTGACGACCGGCCCGGAGGTCGCGCGCTTCGAGTCAGCGATCTCCGAGGTGGCGGGCGGTGCCGCTGCTGTCACCGTGACGAGCGGCACGGCCGCGCTGCACACGGCCTATGCGGCTGCCGACCTGGCGCCCGGCGACGAAGTGGTCTCGACCCCGATGACCTTCGTCGCAACCCAGTCCACGGCGTGCTCCTTCGGGGCGAAGATCGTCTTCGCGGACATCGACCCCTTCACGGGCAACCTGGACCCGGCTGCTGCAGCTGCGGCGGTCACGGAGAAGACCAAGGTCATCGCGACCGTGGACTATGCCGGCCACCCGGTCAAGGCCGCCGAGTTCCAGAAGCTCGCGGCCGAGTCCGGCGCGCTCTTCCTCGAGGACGCCGCCCACTCGATCGGCTCCACCCTCAACGGCGTGCCCGTGGGACAGCTCGCTGATCTCACGACGTTCTCCTTCTTCCCGACGAAGAACCTCACGACGGCGGAGGGCGGCGCCGTCGTCACCCCCCGCAGCGACCTCGAGCAGCGGGCCCGCAACTTCAAGGGCCTCGGCATGATCCGCGACCCGCAGCAGATGCGAGCACAGGACGAGGGCGGCTGGTTCTACGAGGTGCAGGAATTCGGCCTCAACTACCGCCTCCCGGACGTGCTCTGCGCGCTCGGCACGAGCCAGATCTCCCGTCTCGGCCAGTACAAGGCCCGCCGCCAGGAGATCCACGACCGTTACAACGCCGCCTTCGCAGGCAACGAGCAGCTCATTCTCCCCGGTGTGGAGGAGGGAGCCTCCCCGATGTGGCACCTCTACCCGCTGCGGGTTCCGGCCGAGCGCCGCCGCGCGATCTTCGAGGAGCTGCGGCACCGCGGC
>JAGLBH010000280.1 GCA_018260285.1 Arthrobacter sp.
CAACCCGGCGAACAGCGTCAAGGACCGGATCGGCGCGGCCATCATCGACGCGGCCGTGGCCTCCGGCGAGCTCACGCCGGGCGGGACCATTGTCGAGGGCACGAGCGGCAACACCGGCATCGCCCTGGCGATGGTTGGCGCGGCGCGCGGCTTCAACGTGGTGCTGACAATGCCCGAGACGATGTCCGTCGAGCGGCGCGTCATGCTCAAGGCCTACGGCGCAGAGATCGTGCTCACCCCAGGCTCTGACGGCATGCGAGGGGCAGTGCAGCGCGCCGAGGAGATCGTCGCCTCCACCCCCAACGCCGTCCTGGCTCGGCAGTTCGCCAACGCGGCCAACCCCGCGATCCACCGCGCCACGACCGCCGAGGAGATCCTGGCCGACACCCAGGGAGAGCTGGCCGCCTTTGTGGCCGGCGTGGGCACCGGCGGCACGGTGACCGGTGTGGGGCAGGTGCTCAAGGACCGCGTGCCGGGCATTCGCATCGCTGCAGCCGAGCCCGTTGACTCCCCCCTGCTCTCCGGCGGGAAAGCCGGCCCCCACAAGATCCAGGGCCTGGGCGCCAACTTCATCCCGGAGATCCTGGACCAGGAGGTCTACGACGAGGTCTTCGACGTGAGCCTCGAGGACTCCGTGCAGACGTCCCGCGACCTGGGGCGCCTCGAGGGCATCGCGGGCGGAATCTCCGCCGGGACCAACGTGTACGCGGCTCTCCAGCTTGCGGCCCGCGAGGAGTACAGGGACAAGCTCATCGTCACGGTCATCCCCGACTTCGGCGAGCGGTACATTTCCACGGTTCTCTACGAGGACATCCGCTGAGGAGACCCTCCCGCCAGAGGACATTCGATAGGTTGGAGGGGACACGCCCCTTCCGCCCGACGCTAGGACACCCACGACTGTGAACATCATCGCTACGCTGCGCGAGGATCTGGAGACCGCCCGCCGCCAAGACCCCGCCTCTGGAGGAGACCTTCAGAACGCGGTGGTCTACTCGGGCCTCCACGCCATCTGGTCCCACCGGCTGGCCCACAAGATGTGGCAGAAGAAGCCTCTTCGCCCGGCTGCGCGCGTCATCTCCCAGGCCACGCGTGCCGTCACCGGGATCGAGATCCACCCCGGGGCCACGATCGGGCGTCGCTTCTTCATCGACCACGGCATGGGCGTGGTCATCGGGGAGACGGCCGAGATCGGGGACGACGTCCTCATCTACCAGGGCGTCACCCTGGGCGGCCGCTCACTCGAGAAGATCAAGCGCCACCCGACGATCGGGTCCGGGGTCACGATTGGTGCCGGCGCGAAGGTCCTCGGGCCTGTGGAAATCGGCGATGGCTCAGCCATCGGGGCCAACGCCGTCGTCGTCAAGGACGCGCCGTCCAACGCAGTGCTCACGGGAATCCCCGCGACCAACCGCCGAGAGGTCTCGGCGCGGGACATCGCCCCGTGCGTGGACCCGGCCGAGTTCGTCTCCGAGGACGAGGTCAGCGCCCAGCTGCCGTAGCCTCGGCATCCCCAAGGCCTGCAGAAGGCCGTTCAGAGGCGACTATCGCCCTGACACGCAGAAGAGGCCCTGGACGACTCGCGTCCAGGGCCTCTTCTCAGATGCGGCGGCTGTCTCAGTGCGTGTCGACAGCCTCAGCCTCGGAGAGGTCTCCGCTCCAGTTAATGTGGAACGTGCCGGGTCCGTCTACGCGGCCGTAGGTGTGGGCGCCGAAGAGGTCCCGCAGGCCCTGCGTCAGGGCGGCCGGGAGGCGCTCCGAGCGCAGGCCGTCCACGTAGGCGAGGGAAGAGGCCATGACGGGTGCCGGGACTCCCGCAAGAGCCG
>JAGLBH010000281.1 GCA_018260285.1 Arthrobacter sp.
CGTCGCCCAGCCCCCGGGCGCGGAGGAGGTCAAGGCGATGGCAGACGAGATCCTTCGCGGCGTCTACACGGGAGAGCTGGACATCGCGCTCCGGCGCGCCGCCGCCTTCGCCCGCACCGTGGCCTTGGGCCAGGCGCACGACGCCGACCGGGCCGCCTCCGCCGGAACCCGCCTGACCCTGGGCTCGGCCCGGCTCATCCGGACGGCCGAGGAGCTCGAGGCGGCTGCGAGCCTCTGGCGCGCGGGCACCCTGCACTGACCCGCCCGGTCTCACGGCCGCACCGCCAGCCCCGCAGACTTGCACCCCACCCCGTGGCGAGGCGTAAAGTGGTGAGCGTGCCGGGCCGCGGCAGCCCCGGGCTCCACTTTTAGCCGCCGAGAGCGGCCTTCCGCCGAGAGGCGCTCCCGGTCCGGCACGCTCACCTCCCCCAGGCTCCAGCCCCGAAGACCTCCCCAGAGAGTCACAGTGGCCAATCTGTTAACTTTCGTTCGCTATGCTTCACGTGAATATCCAGTGACAGGCAGGGAAACGAGGGTCTAGCAGAGATGAAATGGCGTCTGCGCGTACCCCGCGAATCGGCAGGGATCACCCTGCTGGCGGACATGGCGAGGGAGCTCACCTCCTCGGTCCAGACCCTCTCGGAGATGCTCGGCTCAGAATCGGCCGAGTTCCCGCGCCTGGTCGAGCGCCTCCACGCCCAGGAGGGCCAGAGCAACGAGCTCTTCTACCGGCTCATGACGGCGATGCGCTCGTCGATCGTCAACCGGCTCCCCCGCGAGGACCTCTACCGTCTGGGCGAGGACCTCAACAACGCCATCGAGAGCGTCGTCACCGCAGCGGACATCATCATCGGCCTGGATGCGGCACCGCACTCTCCGCGCGCCGCCGAGCTCCTGGAGATCGTGCAGCGCATGGCGGACAACTGCCTCAAGATCTTCGTGCACTTCGAGAACCTGGACGACCTCGAGGACATCTGGGTGGACAACCTCCGCCTGGCCAAGCGGGCCGAGCACACGCGCATCGCGTGGCTGCAGGACATCCTCGCCAAGGGCTCTGCGGCGTCGTTCAACAAGCACGTGCTCACGTCCGAGCGCATCACCCAGGTCATCACGGATCTCCGCCGTCTCTCGATGAGCGTGGGCGAGATCATCGTCCGAGAGTCCTGAGCATGACGGCGGCCCTCTTCGTCATGGCCCTCGCGGCCACGGCGGCGTTCGCCTTCATGAACGGCAAGAACGACGCCCCGCACTCCTTCGCCCCGCCGATCCGCACGGGGGCGCTCTCCCCCCGAATCGCGGTGCTCTCCTCTGCCCTCTGGACGGCGGCGGGCGCGCTGCTCTCGGTCGGCTGGGCGCGGGACCTCTCGGCCGCCGTGGAGTTTCCGCTGGGCGACGCCGGCCTGCTCATCATCGCGTCCTCCGCCCTCGGAGCCGCTGTGTGGGCCGTCATCGCGGCGGGGATGCGCATGCCCGCCTCGTCCACGCACGCTCTCATGGGCGCCATCGCGGGGGCGTCTCTGGCCGCTCAGCTCACCGGCAGCCCCGGCGTGTCCACGAGCCGGTGGTTCCTTCTCACCGTTCTCAGCCCGTGGGTGGCTTTCGCCCTGGCCTACGGGGTGGCCAACGGCTTCACCCTGGCCTACAGGGGGCGGTCCGCCCATGCGGTCCACCGGGGGTCGCGGATCGCCCAGTCCATCGTCTCTACGCTCTTCGCCGTGGCCCACGGCATTCAGGACGGCCAGCGGACGGTCTTCCTCCTCACCGCCGCTCTCCTCACCGCGGGCGTGAGCATGACGCCGGAGGGCCTCTGGGG
>JAGLBH010000282.1 GCA_018260285.1 Arthrobacter sp.
ATTGAACCTGCTGGCGAAAAAGGCCTCGGCCCAGCCTGGATCGGGATCAACCCTCAAAGCGGCAAGACACAGCAGCTGTGGCTGACGCTCTAGTGCGCTTCGGCCAGGCCCCCAGGCGGCTCAGACCGCCGAGGGGTGCTCTCCGTACGTCGGCTCGGTGCGCTTGATCCAGCCGATGACGAGCGTGGTGACCGGCACGAAGAGGTACTCCACGAGCGTCTTGTAGAGGAAGCCCACCACGAAGTAGTTCATGAACTCGCCGAAGGTCGTGATCCCGATGACGCTCGCCGCGATGACGCAGAAGATGAGCGTGTCCACGAACTCGCCCACGCCCGTGGAGCCCATGAGGCGCGCCCAGAGGCGCTTCTCCCCCGAGCGCTTCTTCATGGAGGTCATGATCCACGCGTTGATCGTCTGCCCGGCGAGGAAGCCCAGGAGCGAGGCCAGCACGATCTGCGGCACCGGGCCGAGCGTCGCCGCGAGCGCGTCCTGGCCCTCATAGAACGACGCCGAGGGGAGCGCGATGATGACCCAGTAGCAGAGGCTCGCGAAGACGGACAGGCCGAAGCTCGTGAAGATCGCCACCCGGGAGGCCCTGAAGCCGTAGACCTCGCTCACCACGTCGCCCAGAATGTAGGCGAGCGGGAAGAGGAAGAAGCCGCCGTCGGTGATGATGGGCCCGAACTCGACGCCCTTGGACGCGCCGATGTTAGACAGGATGAGGACCACGGCCATGACGGCCACGATCACGGCGTAGCGCGGGCTGCCGGCCAGGGCAAAACGAGGTGCTGAATTCATGGTGTGTAGCTCTTCCGGGAGGGGCACCTCGACCGGCGGCTCCTGGCTCGGCCAGTGGGGCGCGAGACGCGCAGGAGCGGGGCGACGGGTGCCGTCGTGGACATCACGGGTCCGTGCGCTGCCCCGCATGCACCCAACAGACCATCATAGTGGAAAGATGGGAACCTCCCACGAAAGGTCCCTTATGAGCCGCGCAGAGCCAACGCCTCCCGTCACCACCCCAGCCACCGCCCCCGCCAACCCGATGTCCGCGCTGTACGCGCTCATCATCGGATTCTTCATGATCCTCGTGGACTCCACGATCGTGACGACGGCGATGCCCGCCATCATGCAGGGCCTCTCGACCGATATCAACGGCGTCGTGTGGGTCACGAGCGCGTATCTGCTGGCCTACGCCGTGCCGCTGCTCATCACGGGCCGCCTGGGCGATCGGTTCGGCCCCAAGCGCGTCTACCTCGCGGGCCTGACGGTCTTCACCCTGGCCTCCCTGTGGTGCGGGCTCGCCCCGGACATCGGGCAGCTCATCGTCGCCCGCGTCTTCCAGGGGCTCGGCGCAGCGCTCATGACGCCCCAGACCATGGCCATCATCACCCGGACCTTCCCCCCGGCCAAGCGCGGTGCGGCCATGGGCCTCTGGGGCGCCACGGCGGGCGTCGCCACGCTCGTCGGCCCGATCCTCGGCGGCCTGCTCGTGGACACCCTCGGCTGGGAGTGGATCTTCTTCGTCAACGTCCCCGTGGGCGTGCTCGCGTTCTGGAGGGCCTGGACCCAGGTGCCCTCCCTTCCCACGGTCACCCGCGCGTTCGACTGGGTCGGCGTCGTCCTCTCCGCCCTGGGCATGTTCCTCCTGACCTTCTCGATCCAGGAGGGCAAGGCGCACGAGTGGGGGCAGATCGCCGGACCCGTGACCATCCCGATGCTCCTCGGCGCGGGCGTGCTCCTCATGGGCGTGTTCGTGTGGTGGCAGTCCGTCGTCACGAGGGACCCGCTCCTGCCGCTGCACCTCTTCCGCG
>JAGLBH010000283.1 GCA_018260285.1 Arthrobacter sp.
TCCTGCTGCTAAGCTCAACGAGATTCTTACGGGGGTTGTTGCGCCGACCCTCTGACACCGCCCGCTCAGAACGCCGCCTTCTCTCGGCTGAGGAGGGGAGACCCTATTCGTCCCGGGAGGGGTCCGCGAAGACCTCGCGCCCGGACGAGCCCTGATCCTCGAGGCTGTCCGAGCCCACGTAGTGGCTGGGCCCGGAGCGCTGCATGGCGTAGATCCGGCCCACGTACTCGCCCAGGATCCCGAGGCACAGCAGCTGGACCGCGCTGAAGATGGAGATCACGAAGATCGTGGACGTCCAGCCGCTCACCGTCTGGCCGAGCGCGTTGGCCACGAGGGCATAGCCGCCCACGCCGAAGGCCACGACGAAGCCCAGGAATCCCAGCCAGATCGCCAGCCGGAGAGGCGCCTGGGACAGCCCGGTCACGGAGTCGACCGTCAGCTTGATCATCTTGCTCAGGGGGTACTTGGAGTCTCCCGCGGCCCGGACCTCGCGCTTGTAGCCCACAACAGCCGAGGGGAACCCGAGGGTCGGCACCACGAGGCGCAGCACCCGGCCGTGCTCGGGCAGCGCCAGGACAGCGTCCACGGTGGCCCGGCTCATGAGGCGGAAGTCTCCTGCGTTGAACTCCCCCTTGGCCCCGAGCAGCGCCATGACCTTGTAGAAGCCCTCCGCGGTGACCCGCTTGAAGGCGCTGTCCGTGGTGCGGTCCGTCCGCACGCCGTAGACCACGTCGACCTGGCCCTCCCTGGCTGCGCGGAGCATCTCGCCGATGACCTCGGGCGGGTCCTGCAGGTCGGCGTCGATCGTGACCATCCACTGCCCCCGCGAGCGAGCCAGCCCGGCGGTGATGGCCGCCTGGTGCCCCGCGTTGGCGCGGAGGCGGATGACCCGGGCCTCGGGCCACTGCCGGAGGATGCGCTGAAGGTGAGCGGCGGAGGTGTCGGTGGACCCGTCGTCCACAAAGACCACCTCGTAGGAGACGCCGAGCGAGTCCATGACGGGGCGAGCCCTGTCCACGAACAGCGGCAGGACTTCTTCCTCGTTGTACACGGGGACGACTACGGACAGCTCAAGGGTCATGTGAGTCACTCTTCTGCAGGAGGGTCGCGCCCCGACGGGAAGGGCCATCGCCGTCGCGCCCGCCCCGAGAGGCGAGCATGACGGCTTTCTTATGAAATCTTATAGATCTCCACTGTGGGCGAAGACCAGATGAGCTGTGCATAGCGCTTGAGCTCCCGAGAGACCGGGGACGCCCCGCGATCCGCGTAGAGGTAGCGCACGCCGCGGTCCTTGAGCCGGCGCACCGACTCCTCGCTGGGGTCGGAGAACGCCTTCTGGTTGAGGGCGTACTCCTGCGGGAAGGCGTAGGGGGCCACGTAGTAGTGGACCTTGCCGTGGCTCGCGCGGCCGCTCGCGCTGTAGACCCAGCTGCCGATGTCCACGGGAGACTCGGTGAGGGAGGCCACCCAGAAGGCCCGGAAGTCGCAGCCCGGGAGCGTCTTGGTGCTGGCGCAGTGGACGTTCGTGGCGATGAGCTGCCCGTCCCTGTTGACGGAGGCGAGGAAGCGCCCGCCGTTCACCTCGTCCCGGGTCAAGGGGGCCTTGGCGCCGGGAGCATTGGGAAGGGCGGGGGCGGGAACGAGTCCCGGTCCGGCCAGCCGGGAGACGGGCACGATGAGCGACGCCGCCACGAGCGCCGTCGAGAGGGCCAGGGAGAGCACGGAGGCCGCCCGGCCCCTGAGCAGCCCCAGGGCCACGAGGAGCGCCATGCAGAGCAGGGCCGCCGCGGCCATCCCTGCGAGCTGAGCG
>JAGLBH010000284.1 GCA_018260285.1 Arthrobacter sp.
GAAGATCGGGCGCATCGCCGAGCGGAGGACCGGGCTCATGCGGGGATCGCCTCGGGCTGCCGGGGGCGGCATTCGAGGACGACGACGGTGCCGGCCCCGCGCGAGGCCCTGATCTCCGCGGAGCCGCCCCTGCGCCGCATGCGGCCTCGGATGGAGCCGCGGATCCCCATGGCGGTCGGGGAGATGCGGCGCTCGTCGAAGCCCACGCCGTCGTCGGCCACGCAGATCCGCAGAAGACTCGGGGTGAGGACGGCAGTGACGGCGATGCTCTCCGCCTGGGCGTGCCGGACCGCGTTGCGCAGGGCCTCCCCCGCCGCCGAGAGGAGGTCCATGACCGTCTCCGTGTGGAACACGGCAGAGGGCGTGACATGCGGGAAGTCGAGCGAGGCGCTGGGGCAGATGCCCTGGACGATGGCGGTCAGGCGGCGCTCGGCCTCGGACCCGGTGATAAGGCCGGACGACTGGGAACGGCTCGTGATGAGAGCCAGGCTGCGCTGGGCCTCGGCCCGGACCCAGGGGCCGCCGTCGCCCTCGGCCTGGGACGCGGCGCGCAGCACGTTGATGACCTGGTCGTGGACCAGGCCGTCCCAGTGGGCCCGCTCGAGGAGGGCCACCGACTGCTCGTGGGCGGTGACGGTGGCCTGGCGGACGGCCCGCGCAGAGTTCTCCACGCTGTCCGCCTGGCGGTGCATCGCGGCCACGGCCATCCGGACCCCGAGCCCCTGGACGGCGAGGGCGAATCCCGCGCAGACCGCGTCCGCCACCGTGGGGTACCGGCCGCCCAGCGTCAGGGTGAGAGCGAAGAAGAGGACGAACGCGGCGGACTGCCAGCGGCGCCAGTCCGTGGCGACCGCGAGGACGAGGAAGAAGACCGTGGGGCCGAGCTGCATCGCGGGCAGGCGCAGGTCAAGGCCGGCGAAGAGGCCCAGGAAGAGGATCACCGTGAGCACGAGGGCCGCGGCCCGGGAGACGATGCGCGGCGGCAGATCCAGGAAGAACTGGGCCGCGCAGGCCAGGAGGATGCCCGTGGAGGCCGCCACCGCCCCGATGCCCGCGAAGCACTCGATGGTGTGCGTGTGATCGCTCATGAACATCTGGAAGGACTGATACGCCTGGAGCCCGGTGAGGGGCACCCCGATCACCCCGCAGACGAACGCCACGAGCCGGTCCACCTCGCCCGGCTTCCCGGAGGCGCGCTCGGCCGAGGGGCACAGGTCGGACTCGTGCCTGCCCCCGCAGGCTCCTGCCGAGTCCCCGGAGAGGCGCTCGAACAGGGTGTCGATCCTCCGGGTGAGCACCGGGAGAGTCACTCTGAGATGTCAGTCCGGTGAAAGCTGAGGTGAGAGCGCGACGCCGTGGGGCCGCGCTGGCCCTGGTACCTGTTTCCGTAGGGGCCCGAGCCGTAGGGGTGCTCCGCCGGGGAGGAGAGCTGGAAGAAGCAGAGCTGCCCGATCTTGGAGCCCGGCCACAGCTTGATGGGCAGCGTGGCCATATTGGAGAGCTCGAGCGTCACGTGCCCCGAGAAGCCCGGGTCGATGAACCCCGCAGTGGAGTGCGTCAGCAGGCCCAGCCGCCCGAGGGAGGACTTGCCCTCGAGGCGGGCCGCGACGTCGTCCCCCAGCGTGACCACTTCATAGGTGGAGCCGAGGACGAACTCCCCCGGGTGGAGGATGAAGGGCTCGTCCGGGGCCACCTCGACGAGGCGGGTCAGCTCGCTCTGGTCCAGCGACGGATCGATATGGGCGTATTTGTGGTTGTCGAAGAGCCTGAAGAAGCGGTCGATGCGCACGTCCACGCTCGACGGCT
>JAGLBH010000285.1 GCA_018260285.1 Arthrobacter sp.
TGTGGCGCGCGGACACGGAGCGCCTCTGCGCGGAGGGCGGGCTGGCCCCGTGGACGGACCCGACGAACCTCGTGCCGGACCGGCCCCGGACGCAGGCGCGGCTCCACGCCCTCCCCGCGCTCGAGGAGCACTTCCCGCACGTGCAGAAGAGCCTGGCCCGCACGGCCGAGCTCGCGGCGCAGGACGCGGACCTCTTGGATCAGCTCGCCCGCGAGGCCCACCAGCGCGTGGCCGGGCCGCACGGGATTCGGGCCGAACTGTGGCGCGAGCTGCCGGAGGCGCTGCAGGGCAGGGTCATCGCGCTCGCGGTCGTGGAGGCGGGTGCGCCGAAGCCAGCGCTGGAGCGGATCGCGGAGGTCGCCCGGCTGCTGAGGCCCCGGGACGAGGGAGGCGCGGATTCGGCCGGCCCCGTCCAGCTGCCGGGGGTGAGCGCCTGGAGGCGGAGAATCCCAGGAGCAGGTGGCAAGATGGAGATGACCCTCGTTCTTGAACGGGTGCAATGACTAGACCCCCCAACAATCCCAGGAGTCATGGTGGAATCCAGCCACGTAGAAGCCGATCTGACGAACATCCTCTTCACCCGAGAGCAGATCCAGGAACGAGTGGCCGAGCTCGCAGCTCAGATTGAAAAGGACTACGAGGGCCGCGAGGTGCTCGTGGTCGGCGTGCTCAAGGGCGCCGTCATGATCATGGCGGACCTCGTGCGCGCGATGAACAAGCACGTCTCCATGGACTGGATGGCCGTCTCGTCGTACGGCTCCGGCACCAAGTCCTCCGGCGTCGTCCGCATCCTCAAGGACCTGGACACGGACCTCATGGGCAAGCACGTGCTCATCGTCGAGGACATCATCGACTCGGGCCTCACGCTCTCCTGGCTCAAGACCAACCTCGAGTCCCGCGGCCCGGCCTCGGTGGAGATCTGCACGCTGCTGCGCAAGCCGGATGCGGCGAAGGTCTCGATCGACGTGAAGTACGTGGGCTACGAGATCCCCACGGAGTTCGTCGTCGGCTACGGCCTCGACTATGACGAGAAGTACCGCAACCTCGATTTCATCGGGACGCTGGCACCGCACGTCTACTCCTAGGACTCCCAGGACCCGCTCCTGAGACGCAGAGCAGTCCGGCGCCCGTTACGCCCAAAGACGAGCGGGCGCCGGATCTCAGCGTCTTAGCAGTTGCAGGTGTTTGACTATTGAGTCAACGCCACGACCACCCGTTGAAGCAGGAGGATCAGGGCCACGCTGGCCTTGAAACGCATGAAACAGTTCCGAAAAATAGCCAACACGCCGTTTCCCTGGATTGCAGGGGCGCTGCTGCTGCTTGCCTTGGCCTTCCCCTTCATCACGTCCTCGGGTTCGCAGAGCGTTGACACGAGCGTCGGCATGACCCTTCTCCAGGAGAAGAAGGTGGACCAGGCCGCGATCGTGGACCAGGACCACCGCGTGGACCTCACCCTCAAGGAGGCCTACAAAGACGGAGGCACCGACAAGGGCAAGAAGATCTCCTTCTACTACAGCGACTTCCGCGGCGCTGACGTGGTCAAGGCGGTCAACGCCGCCGGCGTGAAGTCCTACACGGACAAGCCGCCGAGCAACAGCATCTTCGGCAGCCTCGTGGGCATGCTTCTGCCCGTGGCCCTCATGGTGGCGTTCTTCTACTTCTTCCTCATCCGCCCGCAGCGCGGCGCCAACTCGCCGTTCTCCTTCGGCAAGTCCCGCGCCAAGAAGTTCACGGCGGAGATGCCGCAGGTCAAGTTCACGGACGTGGCCGGTGCGGACGAGGCCGTGGAAGAGGTCGCCGAGA
>JAGLBH010000286.1 GCA_018260285.1 Arthrobacter sp.
GTAGGGCTCGGCCAGGGGCAGTCACGGGTGTGTTGCAATCACCCTTTGACACCACCGGCGTCGAGACGCCCCTTAAGACCCATTTTTCGAGCAACAACGGGCGCGGAAAAGGAATGGCGGTGTGGCATGGGGCGCATCCAGGTGACAAAAGAGATGTCGGCAATGATCACGGAGATGCTGGACGAGCGCATCTATGCGGATCTGACGCCGGAGGACGGGGCTGACCCCCAGACGATGAGAACCCGGACCAGGAACGAGCTGCAGACGCGAAAGCTGCTCAACGACATCTGCTACCGGTTCGTGATGGGGCAGAGGCACCTGGGGTTCAACCAGGCTCGGATGATCCTTGACTTCATCTACGTCAAAGACCGCCCTGACCAGCGCGACGCCCTCATTCGAGCAGCGATCGAAGAGGGGCTTGAGAGGGAGTACTCCTGAGAACAACGGGCGCCCCGCAGAGACGGACCAGACGACTGATCCAGACAGAGAAGCGGGCCTGAGGAAGCGGCTCACGAGCTGTGAGACGCCCCTCAGACCCGCTGAGGAGAGAGGGAGTGAGCGGGCACGAGGCCCGAAGGCTCAGGCCTTCGCCGCCGCCTGCATGACCTTCGCTCCGCCGGCCACCTTTCCGCTGCGGGCCATCCGCCGCTGAAGCCAGTACGCGCAGGCGCTGAGCACGAGGCACAGGCCGATGTACAGAACTGCCGCGATCATCGAGACGGGGATGATCGGCGCCCCGTACATGATGTTGGAGCCGTAGTTCTTGGCCAGGAACAGGATCTCCTCGTAGGTCACGATGAACCCGAGGGCCGTGTCCTTGAGGATGACCACCAGCTGCGCCACGATGACGGGCATCATGGCACGCACCGCCTGCGGGAGCAGAATGAGGTTGGTGGTCTTCGTCGGCGTCAGGCCGATCGCCAGACCCGCCTCGCGCTGCCCGCGGGGCAGGGACTCGACGCCGGCGCGGAAGACCTCCGCCAGCACCGATCCGTTGTAGACCGTCAGGCCGATGACCACGGACCAGAACGGGGAGAGCCAGGGCAGAAGCCGCGAGCCGTTGACGCTGAGCGATGCCAGACCGTAGTACATGAGCATGATGAGAATGAGCAGCGGAACCGCTCGGAACAGCTCAGTGACCCACCGGCACAGTGCGGAAAGCCAGCGGACGGGGCCCAGGCGGCCGAGGGCCAGGAGGAACCCGAAGACCAGGGAGAACACGGCCGCGAGGGCGAAGGCCTTGAGGGTGTTGCCCATGCCCTTGAGAAGCTCCAGCTGGACCTTCTGGTAGGTGAAGAGCTTCCACTTCTGGGCGGTGAACTGGCCGGTGGCAGCGAAGCGCCACAGGATGAAGGCCACGATGCCGAGAACCACGGCCACGGTCACCACGGCGATGATGCGGTAGCGCGCGCGAGCCTTGGGGCCCGGCACGTCAAAGAGTACGGATGCGCTCATCGGGCAACCCTCCATTTGTTCTCTGCCTTGTGCTGGAGGGCCGTGAGGCCCATGACCAGGACGATGAAGATGACGGCCACCCAGACGAGGGTGTAGATGGCGTCCTCGCCGCGCTCGGACATGTACGCGCGGACTGCGCCCAGGTCGAGCACCGAGAAGCCTGCGGCGACCGTCGTGTTCTTCAGGAGCGCGATCTCCACGCTCATCATGGGCGGGATCACGGCGCGGACGGCCTGCGGGAGGATGATCTTCGTCAGCGTGTCCATGAAGGGCAGACCGATGGCGCGCGCCGCCTCAGCCTGGCCGAGGGGGACCGTGTTGATGCCGGAGCGGATCGCCTCGCAGAC
>JAGLBH010000287.1 GCA_018260285.1 Arthrobacter sp.
CCCGCGTCAGGGTCGGCGCAGCCGTCCCCCTGGGTGGCTCGGGTCAAGCAGGTCGGCCCCGTCGGCCCTCAGCCGCGAGCGGAGGGTGCCGCTCTGCGGATCCGTGTCGTAGAGTCCGCGCTTGGCGAGCTCCGGCACCACGAGCTCGGCGAAGTCGTTGAGGGAGCCGGGGCGGATGAGGGGGTTGATCATGTACCCGTCGAGCCCCGAGACGGACGAGTGCTCCGCGATCTGCTCCGCCACGCTGGCCGGAGTGCCGACGAAGACGAGGTCCGTCCCCCGGGTCACGCTGCTGAACTTGCGCCGCACGTCCCCCGCAGTGAGCGGCTCGCTGCCCGGGCCGCCCTTGACCACGTAGGACGTGAGGCCGTTGGTCTCGGTGGTGAGGGGCTCGTCGTCGCGGTACTGGGAGAGGTCGATCCCGGTGTCTCCCGCGTAGGAGACGAGTTGGGCCTCCACCCGGTAGGTCCGCTGGAGGTCCTCGAACTTCTCCTGGGCCTCTGAGGCGGTGGGCGCCGTGACAATGCGGGCCAGCGCCATGGAGCGCACGGCTCCGTCCGGGCGGCCGAGAGTGCGGGCGCGGCTGCGGATGTCCGCCAGGCCCTCGGCGATCTCGTGCGGCTCCTTCTTCGGCAGGAGGATGACCTCGGCGTGCTCGGCGGCGAACTGCCGCCCGCGCGGGGACCAGCCCGCCTGGAACAGGGTGGGCGTGCGCTGTGGGGACGGAGAGGTGAGCGCCGGGCCGTCCACCCGATAGTGCTCCCCGACATGGCTGATCGGGCGCACCGACCCGGGCCGGGCGTACGTCCGCGACTCCTTGTCCGCGACGACGGCGCTCTGATCCCAGCTTCCTTCGAGCAGCTTGTAGAAGACCTCCATGAACTCGTCGGCCCGGGCGTAGCGGTCCCCGTGCTTGAGCATCTCGTCCATCCCGAAGTTCCGGGCGGCACTCGAGAGGTACGAAGTCACGATGTTCCAGCCGATGCGCCCGCCGCTGAGGTGGTCCAGCGTGCCGAACCGCCGCGCCAGGGAGAAGGGGTGCTCGTACGTCGTGTAGGCCCTGACGACGAACGCCAGCCGCTCCGTCAGGGCCGCGAGGGCCGGCACGTACATGAACGGGTCGGTGGCAGGGGCCTCGACCGCCCACTGGAGGGCGGCGTCCGCAGAGCCCCCGTAGACGTCGTAGAGGCCGAGGACGTCTGCGAAGAAGAGCGCGTCGAGGTTGGCCTGCTCGGCGGTGAGGGCCGTGTCCCGCCAGCGGTCGAGCGAGTTGACCTGGAGCCGCTCGTCGAGCGGGTGGGTCCACATGCTCGGGGCGCCGCCGCAGCCCACGCTGGCCTGCTCGTAGAGGGCGAACAGAAGCGGAGTGGGGCTCTGTGTCATCGAGTCACCGTGCTTTCCCGGCGTCCATGCCGAAGGTAGAAGTACAGGTAGCAGGCAGCCACGAACGGGATGCCGAAGTAGAGGGCTGTTGCCTGGGTCGGGTCCAAGGCCAGGCCCACGAGTGAGGCCGCGCAGAGAGCGAACGCGAGGATGGGGACGACAGGGAAGAGGGGCGCTCGGTAGGCGGCCCCGGCGTCGTCGTTCCCCGAGCGCATGAGCGCGCGGCGGTGGAAGAACTGGGAGGCGACGATCGACATCCACACGCCTACTACCGCGAACCCGGAGATCGAGACGAGCACGAGGTAGACCGTCTCGGCGGCCATGACGCTGCAGAGGAGGGAGGCGAGGCCGCCGAGCATGCTGACGCTCAGGGCGATGAGCGGCACGCCTCGGCGGGTCACGCGGCGGAAGGCGG
>JAGLBH010000288.1 GCA_018260285.1 Arthrobacter sp.
ATCCCTGCGAGCTGGGCGGGGGCGGGGCTCGAGGCCTTGAAGAGGGGGCCTGCCAGCCACTGACGGTAGAGGATCGCGCCCGCAGCGGCGGAGGCGGCCACGAGGGAGAGCAGCAGAACGGGCCCGGCCTCGCGCCGCGCCCGGCGCCACGCGGAGACGAGTCCCCAGGCGATGAAGACGCCGACCACGGGGATGATGCCCCGAATGAAGTACGTCTGCGAGAAGGAGGGGTGCTTCATGATGAAGAGGGCCGCGAGCGCCACGATGAGCATCCCGAGGAACACGGGAACAGCCGGGTCCCAGCGGCGCCCTCCCCTGCCGTCGGGAAGGCGCCCTGCGGCCGAGGCCGCCACCGCGGCAGGCAGGAAGGCGCTGCCCGCGATGAGCAGGGTGACGGGGACCAGCAGAGACCCCAGGCCCGGCTTGGAGAAGGCCACGCCCAGGCGGTAGGTGGTTCCCCCGCCGCCGCCGGCGAACGCCGCATAGGTGAGGAGGACGACGGCGCACCCGACGACGCCCACGCCCACGGCCCGCAGGAAGACGCTCCGGTGACGCCACGAGACGAGCGCCGCGATGCCCACGCCGCCGAGCACGGTCGGCAGGATCGACACCTTGGAGCCGGAGGCCAGGAGCGCCACGAGCAGAAGTAGGAGGCCCTGGGGCAGGACGGTCCGCTCGGCGCGCAGGAACTCGATGACGAGCCACGTGAGGAGGACCGCCACGGGCAGACTGAAGATGTTCGACTGGCTCACCCAGATGAGGTGGCTCGAGGACTTCGGGTCCAGCACGGCGCTCAGCGCGAACGCCGGGGGCAGGGCCACGAAGACTGCCGCGATCGCCCCGGCGGCCGGCGTCGTCGCGAGCCTGCTGGCCATCCCGTACACGAGCAGCAGGAGCGCGGCCATGATCGGCACGTACCAGGCGACGACGGCGACCTGGTCCAGGCGGAGGCCGCTGGCAATCGTCAGGCCGGCCGCGTGGGCGTTGCCGAACCAGTGATAGGAGAGGAAGCCGTCAGCGGCGGACTGGGGATCAATGAGCCGGACCCTGTGCAGCGCCTCCGCAGACAGGGAGAGCTGCCAGTCCATGTCCTGGTACCAGCGCTTGCTGTAGTCGATGGGGGTCGAGGACCAGATGCCCTGGTCCAGGGCCTTGAGAATGAGGAGCCAGACGCCGAGCAGGGTCACGCTGGCCCACCAGGGGGTCCCCGGACGAGAGGGAGATCCGGGGCGGGCGGGGGTTCCGGCACGGGCCGGCGTCGTCGTCCCCTCCTCAGCGCGGAGGGCCGGGATGAAGCGGCCTGCCGCCGTGAAGAGAAGGGCCAGAGCGATGGGCACGATCCAGAGGAGCACGTGGACTCCCGTGGACACGGCCGCCGCCCAGCCGAGCAGCTGCAGCGCGACTCCCGCCGTGAACGCGGCTCCGAGACGGCCGGGCATGGACCCGAAGTCATGCCGGCGCACCAGGATGAGGCCCGGCAGCAGCACGGTGCCGACGAGGGCCGCGGCGAAGCGCACCTGATCCCAGACGGGGAGGCCGTACCGCACAAGCATCACGGAGGTGGCCACGAGGGCAGCGAGGAAGCACGCTGACCCCGCACCCGCTGAAAGAGTGCGAAGTCGAGGAAGGGCGATGTGAGGCATAGAGGAGGCCGCTCAGAGAGGACGAAAGAGACAGATCACATTCTATCGGCCGGCGCGTCTGACGCACTCGGCCCCGGGCCGCTCCTCGCCTCCACCGAGAGAAGGCGGCGTTCTGAGCGATGAGAACGCCGCTTTCTCTCAGCTGA
>JAGLBH010000289.1 GCA_018260285.1 Arthrobacter sp.
ATCTTCGACATCGGCGGCACGCTCATCACGAACATGCACCTGATCATCATCATCGCGGCCGTCATCATGATGGTCATCGTCGATCAGTTCATCCGCCGCTCCAAGACCGGACGCGGCATCCGCGCCGTCGCCCAGGATCCGCAGACGGCGACCCTCATGGGCGTCGACTCGGAGCGCATCATCATGACGACCTTCGTCGTCGGCGGCCTGCTCGCCGGCGCCGCAGCGCTCTTCTACGTCATGGCCGTTCCCTCTGGCGTCATCTACTCCGGCGGCTTCGTCCTCGGCATCAAGGCCTTCGCCGCAGCAGTGCTCGGCGGCATCGGCAACATCCGCGGCGCTCTGCTCGGCGGTCTGCTCATCGGCCTCATCGGCAACTACGGCCAGCTTCTCCTGGGCGACGCCCAGTGGGCTGACGTCGTCGCCTTCGTCGTCCTCGTCCTCGTGCTCATCGTCAGGCCGTCCGGTCTGCTGGGCCAGACACTCGGAAGGAGCAAGGCATGAGCTCCTCACTCGTTCCCCCTGCCACACCCGACAACGACCGCAACGATGAGCCGACGGCGGAGCGCATCAAGCCGCCGACCAAGGACATCGACCGCGTCACCGCGCCGAAGGAGGGCTTCTTCGGGGGCCTCCGGACTCGCTGGTCCCAGATGTCCCGTCTTCAGCAGTGGGGCTTCCTGGCGATCGTCGTCGCCTTCTTCTACCTGCTGCCGGTGCTCAACCCGCCGCTCATCTCGACGGAGTCCGGCGGCAACGACTTCCCGCTCGCCTGCTTCGAGATGGCCCGCTGGGCGCTCGTGGCGGTGGGCCTGAACATCGTCGTCGGCTACGCGGGTCTGCTGGACCTCGGCTACGTGGCCTTCTTCGCGGTCGGCTGCTACGTCGCGGCGATGCTCACGAGCCCCGACTCGCCGTTCTACAAGATCCCGTACCTGTGGACGCTGCCGGTGGCCATCATGGTGGCCATGATCTGCGGCATCGCCCTCGGCATCCCGACGCTGCGCCTGCGCGGCGACTACCTGGCCATCGTGACCCTCGGCTTCGGCGAGATCATCCGCATCCTCGCGACGATCATCCCGGCGATGAAGGGCCAGGTCGGCTTCCAGAACGTCGGCCGTCCTCCGGGAGAGACTGCCGAAGGCACGCCGATCTTCACGAACTCCGAGGGTCTGCCCTGGTACTGGCTCACGCTGACCGTGCTCATCCTCGTGCTCATCCTCGTCGGCAACCTCGAGCGCTCCCGCGTGGGCCGCGCCTGGATCGCCATCCGCGAGGACGAGGACGCCGCTGAGACCATGGGCGTCCCCACGTTCCGCTACAAGGTGTGGGCCTTCGCCCTCGGCGCAGGCCTCGGAGGACTCTCGGGTGCTCTCTTCGCCGGCCAGGTCGGATTCGTCAACAACCAGAAGTTCGACGTCGTCACCTCGGTCCTGTTCCTCGCGGCCGTCGTGCTCGGCGGCACAGGCAACAAGGTCGGCGCCGTCCTCGGCGGAGCGATCGTGGCCTACGTGCCGCTGCGCTTCACCGCCATCGCAGAGTACAAGTACCTCATCTTCGGTGTCGTCCTCGTCATCCTCATGATCTGGCGTGCACAGGGCCTGCTCCCTGCCCGCATGCAGCTGCTCACCTTCGGACGGGAGGCCTACGCGAGAATGCGCAAGGCCAACGCCGATCGCGCAGCCGGATCCACAGTTGCCAAGGAGGGCAGCGCATGACCAGCCACTCGAGCCAGACGGCTCACAGCGAGACGGCCGGTTCGCCGTCGTCCCTTCC
>JAGLBH010000028.1:0-12898 GCA_018260285.1 Arthrobacter sp.
CTGCGGTCTGGGTGGCAGCCTTGGCAGCCGTCTTCGTGGCCGGAGCAACAGCGCGCTTCGGGGCAGCCTTGGGGGCGGCCTTCTTGGCGGTCTTGACCTGAGCGCGCTCGACCTTCTTGGTCTGAGCGGCGGCGGGGGCGGTGACCTCAGCGACTGCGGCGGCAGCCGGAGCCTGGGTGGCGGCCGGTGCGCTGTACGCAGCCGGAGCAGCCTGCTCGGAGACAACAGCCTGGGCGGTGATTCCGCCGGAAAGGACGAGGCCGGAAGCGGCTGCAATCACAGCTGCCTGGCGCGTGGCGCCGCCGGCGTTTTCAGAAACTGCCTTCGCGAGTGCGGACAGCGGTGCAGACTTCTCTGCAGTAACGATGCTCTTCGACAACGTGAGCTCTCTTTCGTGTGTAACCGCTGGGAGCTACTTTTCCTCAGCGGTGCCTGGCCACCGGAAGTTCGGAGCGAACAGCAAAGGTTCAGGCGTGCGATCAAAATGCTTATTGAGTTGTCAGAAGCCGTGGTCCGCCGTCATTCCCAATCTCTTGAGAACTCCTACGAAGCTTTGCCTCCCACATGCCTACGAGGTGAGCTGTCGGGTTCGGATGGGAGTCACCCGGCCGCAGCGCCTTCAGTCCGAGCCGCGTCATACGCTGCCCTGCCTGAATTCCTGCGACTTAACCCCAAGGCTGATCACTGACCAGCCGTATACGTGGTTCCCCCGCCCTTGTCACGGTGAGAAGCCTGCTCGGGTGAGCAGGTTTCTCGTGTCATCCTGTGGGCTGACAAGGTTCGGCGATCCCACAGTCTGGTTGTCATCCCTTTGGATGACGACGTCGGTTACAAATCTACAACAGGGCTCCCCAAATGTCACATTATGGTTACGATCTTCGTCATCGTTCCGTGATCTTGGGGCAGAAAGCGCGGTGTCAGGCCTCAGAAAGGCGCACGAAGAGGTGTGCGGCATCCTCGACCGGCAGGTCCAGAGCGTCTGCGGACTCGTCGCTCGAGACGAGGATGTACTCCCCGTTCGGGCTCAGGGAGACCGCGGCTCCGGGGAAAATCCCGAACTCCCTCAGCTGCGAGAGCAGATGGACGTCCACCTGCAGCGGCTCCGCCAGGCGGGCCACCGTTCCGCGAACCTCGTCCTTGGTGATTTTCGCCACGGCGTCCACGGCGTTGACCACTCCGTGGGAGAAGTCCTCTGCCGCAGGCCCCCCGATGGCCTCGAGGCCGGGGATCGGATTTCCGTAGGGGCTCTCGGTGGGGGTGTTCAGCAGCTCGAGGAGCCGGCGCTCGACGCGCTCGCTCATGACGTGCTCCCAGCGGCAGGCCTCCTCGTGGACGAACTCCCAGTCCAGGCCGATCACATCGGCCAGCAGGCGCTCTGCGAGGCGGTGCTTGCGCATGACCTCCACGGCAAGCCGGAGGCCCTCGTCGGTGAACTCGAGGTGACGGTCGCCGGCGACCTCCACGAGCCCGTCGCGCTCCATGCGGGCCACCGTCTGGGAGACCGTGGGGCCGGAGTGGTGGAGACGCTCCGCGATGCGGGCCCGAAGGGCGGGGATGCCCTCCTCCTGCAGCTCCAGAATGGTGCGCAAGTACATCTCAGTCGTATCGATCAGTTCAGACACGGGGGGACTCCTCAGAGGCAAGGGGAACGGCCGCCCGCTATGGCGACATTTCTAGGCTACACAAGGATTCGCCGCCCATTTGGCGGACGAGGCCTGAATGCCCCGGCCCGAGTGTGCGTCAATAGAGAGGGAGACCAGCCTGAAGCCAAGGGGAGAATATGACACAGAACCAGATCCAGATCCCAGACCGACTTCTGCCGCAGGACCGCCGCTTCGGCGCGGGGCCCTCCAAAGTGCGCCAGGCCCAGATCGACGCCGTCGTCGCAGCCCAGCCCTCCCTCTTGGGGACGAGCCACCGCCAAGCCTCCGTCAAGAGCCTTGTGGCCGGCATCCAGTCCAAGCTCCTCGAGTTCTTCGCCGCGCCGGAGGGCTACGAGGTGATCCTCGGCAACGGCGGAGCCACGGCCTTCTGGGACGCGGCCGCCTTCGGCCTCGTCAAGAGCCGCGCGCAGCACCTCAGCTTCGGAGAGTTCGGGGCCAAGTTCGCCGCCGCCACGAACGGGGCGCCCTTCCTCGAGGACTCAGAGATCATCACGGCGCCGGCGGGCACGCGGCCCGCGCCTCACGCCTCCGAGGGCGTGGACGTGTACGCATGGCCCCACAACGAGACCTCCACCGGCGTCAGCGCGGAGGTCCGCCGGGTGCCGGGCGCCGAGTCGGCGCTCCACGTCACGGACGGCACCTCCGCGGCGGGCGGGATCGCCGTCGACCTCTCGGAGACGGACGTCTACTACTTCTCCCCGCAGAAGAACTTCGCCTCGGACGGCGGGCTCTGGCTCGCCGTCATCTCTCCGGCGGCCGCGCAGCGGATCGAGGAGATCGCCGCATCGGACCGCTGGATCCCTGACTTCCTGAGCCTCAAGACGGCCCTGGACAACTCGCGGCTGCACCAGACGTACAACACGCCCTCCCTGACCACGCTCGTCTCGCTGGACGCCCAGCTGGACTGGCTTCTGGAGCTCGGCGGGATCGAGGGCGCGGCGGCCCGCACCGCCGAGTCCTCGGGGATCATCTACCGCTGGGCTGAGGAGCACCCCTTGGCCCGCCCCTTCGTGGAGGACCCGGCGGACCGCTCGCCGGTCATCGTCACCGTGGACTTCGACGAGTCCGTGGATGCCGCCGCCCTCGCCAAGACGCTGCGGGCCAACGGCATCCTGGACGTCGAGCCCTACCGCAAGCTGGGGCGCAATCAGCTGCGCATCGCCACGTTCGTCTCGATCGATCCCTCGGACGTGCGGCAGCTCCTCGCCTCGATCGACTACGTCCTCGAGCGCGCCTTGTAGCGACGACGCCGTGAGCGCCGCTTGACGGCGACGCTCGCCTCGATCTCCGCAGCCGTCAGGTCGTCCTCGTCGTGCTCCGGGGCCTCGGGGTGAGCGTCGCCGCTCTCGTTCTCCCCGGCGTCCGTCTGTTCAGCCTCAGTCCCCTGCGCGTCGGCAGCAGAGGCCTCAGCCTCGGGGGCCTCACCCTCAGAAGGAGCCTCCGCTCCAGGCTGCGCCGCGGCGTCGTCCTTCACGCCCTCCGCCTCAGCGGCCTCGGCCGCCGCGCGGATGTCCTCGGGGCGCACCCGGTCTGCCCAGGGCACCCAGGCGGGAGCCAGGAGCGAGTCCTCGGAGGGCAGAAGCCCCAGCTCGCAGACCGTGGCCTTCTTGGCGCGCGGGGCGCGGGCGAGCGTGGCGTACCACTGCCAGCCGCGGTATCCCCGCTTGGACCCGGCGAAGCGGTGGGTCATGACGCGCTCGTCGTCCACGGCCACGCCCAGGTGGTCGCCGATCTGCTCGTCCGGGAACTCCTCGCGCAGGGCCTCGAGGGCCGTGTCGACGCTCTCTGCAAGGAGCGCGTCCGGGCGCGGGGCCCTCTTGCGCGCGGGCTTTTTGACAGGGGCCTCTTCTGCGGGGCTCTCCACTGCTGGGGTCTCCTCCACGGGATTCTCCTGTGCGCTCATGCGTCCAGCTGATCTGCGACGGCCCTGAGGAGGGCTGCGGTCTTCTGCGCGTGGACCCCTTCGGGGTAGCGTCCCCGGCGGAGGTCGTTGGAGACCTGGTCCAGCAGCTTGATGAGGTCTTCGGTGATGGCCGCCATGTCTGCGGCGGACTTGCGGGTGTTGCGCACCATGCTGGGGGCCGGCTCAACGAGCCGGGCGCTCAGGGCGGAGGCCCCGCGGCGGTCCTGGACAATGCCGAACTCCATGCGCGCGCCGGGGGTCGGCGCGGGTGTTCCCGGTTCAAGCGCGGAAACGTGGAGGAAGACATCCTGCCCGTCCTCTGCAATGAGACGCCCGAACCCTTTCGCGGCGTCGTACCACTTGACCTTGCCGAATGGCATGTTCGTGCCTACCTATTCTGCGCATGCTCTGCCGCCGGAGCGGCCTGCTGTGCGGAAACGTGTGGGGGCGGAGCGCTGCGTCACGCCCGATTGACTCTCCCTAGCCTATCCGCTGAACGGAAGGCAGTCGCTACGATGGATCTCATGGAATCCGCACCGGCCCCTGCCTCATCTCCGGAGACGACGCCGTATGAGCGCCCCCTCCGCATCGCCCGCCGCCTCCTGATGGGCCTTGCCGTGGCAGCCGCCGTCACCGGGCTCGGGGCCGTCATCGCCGTCGTTCTTCTCGGGGTGAGCCACCAGCGCGTGCCGAGCGAGCTGGTCGGCCCGTTCCTCGCGCTCCTGCCGGTGGCCTTCGTGGCCCTCATTCTCACCGTTCTCCTCGGGGCCGTTCAGCGAAGGCTCAACTGATCCCCTGTCTCCGCATGGCGAACATCATGTGAACTTCCAGGTTTGCGTGATGATAATAGGTGGGTGAATACTCAACCAGCCGAAGCAAAGCTCCTCGTCGTTGATGATGAACCCAACATCCGCGAGCTGCTCACCACATCCCTGCGATTCGCGGGCTTTGAGGTCGTTTCCGCTGCCAATGGCCGCGAAGCGCTGGCCGCCGTCGAGGCAGACGAGCCAGATCTCGCCGTCCTGGACGTCATGCTCCCGGACATGGACGGGTTCAGCATCACCCGCAAGCTCCGAGCCGCCGGGAAGCAGTTCCCCGTCGTCTTCCTGACCGCCAAGGACGGCACGGAGGACAAGGTCCAGGGCCTCACCGTCGGCGGCGACGACTACGTCACGAAGCCCTTCAGCCTGGACGAGGTCGTGGCTCGCATCCGCGCCGTCCTGCGCCGCACCCACCCGTTCGACGACGACGAGGCGATCCTCCGCGTCGACGACCTCGAGCTGGACGACGACGCCCACGAGGTCCGCCGCGCCGGCCAGGTCATCGACCTGTCCCCCACCGAGTTCAAGCTCCTGCGCTACCTCATGATGAACCCCAACCGGGTTCTCTCCAAAGCGCAGATCCTGGACCACGTCTGGGAGTACGACTTCAACGGGGACGCCTCCATTGTGGAGTCCTACATCTCCTACCTGCGCCGCAAGATCGACTCGAACAAGGAGCTTGCTCCCCTGATCCAGACGAAGCGCGGCGTGGGCTACCTCCTCCGGACAGCGGACAAGCGCTAGTCCCTTGCTCCTCTCCGCCTGGCGGGCCACTTCTCTGCGGACCAAGCTCGTCGCGATCACTGCCCTGCTCACCTTTGCAACAGTGACCGTGACGGGCTTGCTGTCCGTTCTGCTCCTGCGCAGCAGCCTCATCCAGCGCATGGACACCGAGCTCAAGGACTCCGCGCAGACCGTCGTGGAAGTCATCTACTCGGGCAACCAGAACGGCACCAACCCGGACAACGAGCTGCTGCGCACCTATGGGGCCATCGTCAGCTCGGACAACGTTGTCACGGGCAAAACGGCGTCGTCCGAGGGCCGCGACGCCCCGAAGCTCAGCGCGTACTCCCTCGCCGAGCTGAGGTCCCACAGCTCGCAGGGCTTCTACGTCAAGGGCACGGCGCTCAACTCCCCCGGCTGGCGGGTCATCGTCTATGACCTGCAGGGCGAGCCGGGCAGCACGCTCGTCGTCGGCCAGTCGATGCAGTCGGTCGAGGACGTCTCGAACAACACGGCGTCGCTCATCTCCACGATCGGCCTCATGACCACGCTGGCGATCACCCTCCTGGCCCACATCATCGTGACCCGTGCCTTCTCTCCGCTCAAGCGCGTAGAGCGCACGGCCGCGGCGATTGCGGCGGGCGACCTTTCCCAGCGCGTGGACGTCGAGAACCCCTCGACGGAGATCGGCCGGCTCTCCCGGTCCCTCAACGCCATGCTCGCCTACATCGAGCAGGCCTTCGCCGCCCAGGCGCAGACGGAGGCCAGCATGCGGCGGTTCATCTCGGACGCCTCGCACGAGCTGCGCACTCCCCTCGTGACCATCCGCGGGTACTCCGAGCTGTACCGGCAGGGCGCCATGCGCCGGGAGGAGGACGTGGCCTCGGCCATGGGGCGCATCGAGTCCGAGTCCAAGCGGATGGGCCACCTCGTGGAAGACCTCCTCACCCTGGCTCGGGCGGACGAGAAGCGTCCCTTGGACCTCGAGCCGCTCGACCTCTACATCCTGGCCCACGACGCTGCAATGGACGCCCGTGCGACGGCTCCCGACCGGCCGGTTGCCGTCGTCGGCCTCGAGGAGGGCCAGGGCCCGCGCTCGGCTCCCGTCGTGGGCGACGACGCCCGCCTTCGCCAGGTGATCGCCAACCTCGTGACGAACGCCATCCGGTACACCCCGGCCGGCACGCCGATCGAGCTGGCGGTCGGTCTCCAGGACGACGGGCTCTCCAGCCCGCAGGCCGTCCTCCAGGTGCGCGACCACGGACACGGCATCAGCGAAGAGGACCAGTCCCGGATCTTCGAGCGCTTCTTCCGCTCCGACGCCTCACGACACCGGGAGACCGGCGGCACAGGCCTGGGCCTGGCGATCGTCGCGGCGATCAGCGCGCAGCATGACGGCTCCGTGCGCGTCTCCACGACCCCCGGCGGCGGCGCGACCTTCACCCTCTCCCTTCCCCACCGCCCCTTCGAGGACGACGACGAAGACTACTTCGACGACTGAGCAGCCCCGGGCGGCTTCTTTAGGGAGGCGTGCTGTGTGGATGGCTGCGGATTCTTGGGCAAGTTGTCCACGAACCCGCCGTCTGCCCTGCGGGCGGGGCCTTGCCTGCGGAACAGTGGAGACATGGGTCGTTCCGGCTCAGACCACCGATTCCGGAAGGGAGCAATCCGCTATGGCAGTTTTCACTGTGGACAGCGAGCAGCTGTCCGCGCAGAGCGCGCAGGTGCAGGCGACGATCAGCCGCCTCCAGGCTGAGGTCAACCAGATGCAGGCAGGCCTGCAGGGGCTTCAGGCCTCATGGGGAGGGCAGGCGTCCTCCATGTTCCAGAGCCTCATCGCCGAGTGGCGAGCCACGCAGGCGCGCGTGGAGGAGTCGCTGGCGCACATCCAGCAGGCGCTGTCTCAGGCATCGCGCACCTACGCAGAGACCGAGGCCCACACGTCGGCGCTCTTCGCCGGATAGCCGGGACGCGGTTCCGGGCGTGAGCGCCCGGGGCGGGTCAGCCTGCCCGCTCTTCCGTCCCCTGGTGCCAGATCATCTGCCAGCGGGAGCCTGAGCGCTGCCACAGGGAGGTCCGCAGGACAGCGCGGTCCTTGCCCGTGGCCCGGTAGACAAGCTGGATGAGGTTCGGCCCGAGGTCCCGTGCGGTGATGACGTCCACCGCCGGGGCCTCCCCTGCATCGTCTCCGGCCAGGGCCGCCATGATCTGGGGCCTGTCCCACAGTCGGCCGGAGGAGCCGATCTCCTGGAAGTCCGGGTGCAGGAGGTATGCCACCTCGACGGGGTCTTGACGGACGCTGGGCTGGAGGAGGCTCTTTTCCAGGGCCCAGACCTGCTCGTGATCGCTCAGCTCCTCATGGCTGGACCAGAGGGCGACGTCGTCATCCCAGGAGAGCAGCGTGCCCTGCGCTTCTGAGGGCTCCCTGCGCGAGGCCGCCGTGGCCTTGTGACCTGCTGCCTTCGGCACGGCGGCGGACTCCTTGCGTGCTGTTGCGGGGGCCTGGGCCGTCGGGGCACTGTGAGACTCTGGGGCCTCGCTGCGGTGTGGACCTGCTGCGGCCCCCGGTCCTGACGTGAACCCCGGCCCGGCCGGTGCGCCCTTGCCGCGGGCGTAGCCCTGTGCAGCGGCGTTGGCCTTGCGGTCTGCGGCTTCGTTGAGGGGGTGGCCTGCGTGCCCCTTGACCCAGGTGAACTTCACGGTGCGCCCGGCTAGCTCCCGGTCCAGCTCCTTGATGAGCTCAACGTTGAGGACCGGCTTGCCGTCGGCCTTCCGCCAGCCCTTCTTCTTCCATCCGGGCATCCACTTGGTCACGGAGTTGATGACATATTGGCTGTCGCAGAGAATCTCCAGATTCTCCACACCGCGCGTCTGCTTGAGCAGGTCCAGAACGGCCATGAGCTCGCCCATGTTGTTCGTGCCGTGCGGCCAGCCGCCTGAAGCCCACTGGTCTTCGTCGATGTACCAGCCCCAACCAGCAGGTCCGGGATTTCCCAGGGCAGAGCCGTCTGCGGCAGCAACAATCGTCATAGACCCAGTATTTCATCCGCCGCCCTTTCCCCCACCGCTGACGGCCAGCAGCGCAGGCGCTGTTGCCGCCCGAGTCCAGCGGGCGAGGACTGATCCGCGGGCTGCGGTGAGCGCTTCGCCCAGCGTATAAGCCCCCGGTTTCTCGGGGGTGCTCCACTCTAGGCCCCCAACTTCTCGGGGGCGCGCTTGCTTAGACCCCCGGTTTCTCGGGGGTGCTCTGCTCAAGGCCCCCTACTTCTCGGGGGCGCTCAGCTCTAGACCCCCAACTTCTCGGGGGTGCGCTTGCTTAGACCCCCGGTCCTTCCATAAACCCCTCGAATTTCCGGGGGTCTATGGAATCTGCAGGGGTGTATGGGCAGGGGCTGGGGGACACGCAGGCCCGGCGTCGCTGAGGACCCTCGCGAGCGGGTGCCCTGGCTGCCCTCTCCGGCCCATCGGTGCAGCGGATGCCGGTGACAAAGACCAGCACAAACATAGTGAGCGCCCCGAGGGTTGCCCCGCAGCAGCACCGTCTCCGGACACAGCACAGGGCGGCATTCTGATCGCTCAGAATGCCGCCCTGGTCAGAGCCAGTGATGCGATGGCTCAGGCGTGAGGAGGCTTAGAAGCCGCCCATGCCGCCCATCTCGTCGCCGCCCGGAGCCGGAGCGTTCTTCTCCGGCTTGTCGGCCACAACAGCCTCGGTGGTGAGGAAGAGGCCTGCGATGGAGGCGGCGTTCTGCAGAGCAGAGCGGGTCACCTTCACCGGGTCGTTGATGCCTGCAGCCAGCAGGTCCTCGTACTCGCCGGTGGCGGCGTTGAGGCCCCAGCCGGACTCGAGGCCGCGGACCTTGTCCACCACCACGCCCGGCTCGAGGCCGGCGTTGAAGGCGATCTGCTTGAGCGGAGCGTCGATCGCAACCTTGACGATGTTCGCGCCGGTTGCCTCGTCGCCCGTGAGCTCGAGCTTCGCGAAGGCAGCCTTGCCGGCCTGGATGAGGGCCACGCCGCCGCCGGCGACGATGCCCTCTTCAACAGCAGCCTTGGCGTTGCGCACGGCGTCCTCGATGCGGTGCTTGCGCTCCTTGAGCTCCACCTCGGTGGCAGCGCCGGACTTGAGCACAGCCACACCGCCGGCGAGCTTGGCGAGGCGCTCCTGGAGCTTCTCGCGGTCGTAGTCCGAGTCCGTGTTCTCGATCTCGGAGCGGATCTGGGCCACGCGGCCTGCAATGGCCTCCGTGTCGCCGGCGCCCTCGACGATGGTGGTCTCGTCCTTCGTCACCACGACCTTGCGAGCCTGGCCGAGCAGGTCGAGCGTCGCGCTCTCGAGGGAGAGGCCGACCTCCTCGGAGATGACCTGGCCGCCCGTGAGGATGGCGATGTCAGCGAGCTGCGCCTTGCGGCGGTCGCCGAAGCCCGGAGCCTTGACGGCCACAGACTTGAAGGTGCCGCGGATCTTGTTGACCACGAGGGTCGCAAGAGCCTCAGACTCGACGTCCTCGGCGATGATGAGCAGCGGCTTGCCGGACTGCATGACCTTCTCGAGGATGGCCACCATGTCCTTGACCGTGGAGATCTTGGAGTTGACGATGAGGATGTACGGGTCCTCGAGAACCGTCTCCTGGCGCTCTGCGTCGGTGACGAAGTAGCCGGAGATGTAGCCCTTGTCGAAGCGCATGCCCTCGGTGAGCTCGAGCTCAAGGCCGAAGGTGTTGGACTCCTCGACCGTGATGACGCCTTCCTTGCCCACCTTGTCGAGGGCCTCGGCGATGAGGTCGCCGATCTGCTTGTCGCCGGCCGAGATCGAGGCCGTTGCAGCGATCTGCTCCTTCGTGGTGACCTCCTTGGCGGAGGCGAGCAGCTCGGCCGTGACGGCCTCGACAGCCTTCTCGATGCCGCGCTTGAGGGAGAGCGGGTCAGCGCCGGCGGCCACATTGCGGAGGCCTTCGCGGACAAGAGCCTGAGCCAGAACGGTGGCCGTCGTCGTGCCGTCGCCTGCGACGTCATCCGTCTTCTTGGCGACTTCCTTGACGAGCTCGGCGCCGATCTTCTCGTACGGGTCCTCGAGCTCGATCTCCTTGGCGATGGAGACGCCGTCGTTGGTGATCGTGGGGGCGCCCCACTTCTTCTCAAGGACGACGTTGCGGCCGCGCGGGCCGAGGGTCACCTTGACGGCGTCGGCGAGCGTGTTGAGACCACGCTCAAGACCGCGGCGGGCCTCTTCGTCAAAAGCAATCATCTTTGCCATGGTGTGGGAGTCCTTTCAGGACAGTGACGTGCGTTTGAAACGTGGATCTCGCCCAGATGCCCGCGACGGACGGCCCCCGGTCTCCCGGCGTGCCTCATCGGAGTGAAATCGTGAATCTCCCGCAGCGCGAGCCAACCCGAGTGGTTAGCAGTCCATCGCTGCGAGTGCTAATTCCATTGTTAGCACTCTCCCCCAGAGAGTGCAAGAACACCCGCCAGGAGCGAACAGCGGCCTAGCCCGCCGCGTAACCGGGGGAGATCACGAGCCGCAGGGAGTCCTTGAGGGTCTTGTCCTGGGCGACCTCCACGCCGTCCAGGTCCGCGCTCAGAAGCTCAGCCGCCTTCTTGAGGTTCTCGTTCCCGTAGTAGACCGTGGTCCGGGCGGGGGCTTCGCTCGGCCATGTGTTCAGCTCGCCGACCACCCACCCCTTTCCCGAGACCTTGGAGGCCATCTCCTGGAGCTTGCCGCTTTCGCCTGTGGCGTCGTAGATGGAGACAGTGCGCTTGCGCAGAGCCGGGTCCGCGGTCCCCGTCGAGCTGGAGGTCGCCGTGACCGACTCCTGGGATGCCGACGACGACGCCACGCTCTGCACAGCGCTCTCCTTGGGCATGAACCCGAGGAGGGGCAGCAGCCCCGCGCACAGCAGCCCCACCACGAGAGCGGCGGCGCCCAGCGCGACGAGCTTCCGATATCCGGCGGCAGGGCGGTAGGGCTCGGCCCTGTGGCGACCCGCCCGGTGGGGATCCTCGGGAATCGCGTCCCAGGGATCGGTCTCCGGGCCCTTCAGCTCCTCGTCGTGGCTCATGCGGGGTCCTCACTCTGTGACATTCGGGGCTGGGGCGGTCGGGGCGATGCTGTCCCGGGCTGGGGCAGCCGGGCCTGAGGGGTGTAGCGCTCCTTGGCGCGCTCCACCTGGGCGGAGAGTCTCTCGAGGAGCGCCGGGAACTCCCGGGCGGCCTGCGGATCAGACAGGAGGGCCTGCAGCCTCAGGTAGTAGTCGGTGGGCTCGATCCCCAGCTGGGATCGGATGGCCTGCTCCTTGGTGGCAGTGTGCTTCCACGAGCGGGACTCCAGGCGCAGCAGCGCTCTGTCGGCGTCGGAGACTCCCGCGGCGGGGCTGGAGGGAGAGGTCTCAGGCGGAGCGGGGTTCTTCACGGGGGGCACAGAGACCATCTTAGAGCTGGAAGGATGGAGCGCATGGATGCAGAGACGATTCACCCAGACTGGACCCGTCTGGTTCCCGGCTTCAGGGATCAGGCGGCCGCGCTCCTCGAGAAGGCCGCCGCGGACTGCCCGGACTTCCTCCCCGGCCGCGAGCGCGCTCTGTCCGCGTTCTCCCTCGCGCCGGCCGCCGTGCGGTGCATCATCGTGGGCCAGGACCCGTACCCCACGCCGGGGCATGCGATGGGCCTGGCGTTCTCGGCGTCGTCGGACGTGGCTCCCCTGCCGCGGAGTCTCGCGAACATCTTCGCGGAGCTCGCCCAGGACCTTCCGGAGGAGCGGGAGAGGATCCAGCGGGCCACCGCGGACCTCACCGGCTGGCTGGGCCAGGGCGTTCTGCTCCTGAACTCGGTGCTGACGGTCCGCCCGGGGTCGCCCGGCTCCCACAAGACCCTCGGATGGCAGTCGCTGACCAGCAGCGCCCTGACGGCAGTCGGGCGGGCAGCCCACGAGATGCGCCAGCCGCTCGTCACCCTCGAGTGGGGGCGCTACGCCAAGGACGCCTGCCAGGCCCTGCCGCCCAGCCCCGGCCTGCTGCGCATCCAGAGCCCCCACCCGTCTCCTCTCTCGGCCCACCGGGGGTTCTTCGGATCGCGCCCGTTCAGCCGGGCGAACGCCCACCTGGTCTCCATGGGCCGCGCGCCGATCGACTGGGCCGGGGCGCTCACCACGAGCGACGCCGCCGGGGACCCCGGGACGCTCTTCTAGCGGCGGCGTCCGCGCCTCTGCTCCACTGTGCCCTGGAGGGAGCGGGTGAAGGGGCGCGCGAGGTTGTCCCCCGCCACGGTTCCTCCCGCGATGCCCAGGATGATCATGAACGCGCCCGCCAGCCCGGCGATGCCGTTGTAGGTGGACTCCTCGATCGCGAGCGTGTACATCGCCCGGAAGATGGAGAGCCCGGGGAGCAGGTAGAGCACAGCCGGCACGGCGATGACGAGCTGAGGGGCCCCCAGGCGCAGAGCCACCACGCGCGCCCAGAAGCCCACGACCACTGCGGCCAGAGCAGGCGTCAGGCGCGGTCCGAAGCCGAGATGCTGGAAGAGCAGGTAGGCCAGCAGGCCGAAGACCGCCACCATGGCCGTCGGGAGCAGCAGCTTCACCTGAGTCTGCTCGTAGACGCCGATGAGCATGGCCGCCACAAGCACCACGATCCCAATGGCCCCCACGGGCAGGGACGGGGTCACCTGCTGGGTCACGTCGAGCTTGCCGACCCCCACCATCGTGGCGATGACGACGGCGACCGCGATGCCGACGACGATGCCCCCGAACGAGACCATCGCGGAGAGAAGCCGCCCGGCCGCTGTGACCG
>JAGLBH010000028.1:12908-13811 GCA_018260285.1 Arthrobacter sp.
CCGTTGATCGCGTCCTGGACCGCGCCCACCGTCCGCCCCGTGGGCAGCAGGAGCACGATCCCGCCGGCCACGGCCAGACTCGGGTCGAACTGGCGGCTGACCGAGTACACCCCCATAGCGACCGCCGTGACGGTGAAGGCGGAGACCACGATCGAGTAGAAGTCAGGGACGCGCCACTTGATGAACTGCCGCACCGCCATCCCGGAGATGAGGGTGGCCGCCGTCGTCATGAACGCCTCGGGTGCGCGCCCGCCGATGAGGAGGACGATCGCCCCGCAGAACAGCGCGCTCGCGGCGGTGACCATCCATTTCGGGAAGGGCTTGGGCCGGCGGGTGATGGCCTTGAGCTCGGCGACGGCGTCCGCGCGGTCCACGCCGCCGTCCACGATCTTCGTCACGAGGCTGTGCACGAGGACGAGCCCCGCGTAGTTGTTGGTCCACGAGCGCACGACCCTCATGACGGAGTACGGGGTCTGCCCGCGGGGCGAGTAGTTGATCTGCACGCACTGGTTGGAGATGTCCACGTCCACGTCTCGCAGGCCGTAGGCGGCGGTGACGGCGATCATGCTCGTCTCCACCTCGAGCGCGCCGGCTCCGTAGCGGAACATCACCTCGGCGATGTTGAGGGTCAGGTCGAGGGTCTCGCGGGCTCCCTCGACGCCGGTGTCGGCGTCGCCCACGGGCGGCCTGCGGGGAATCGCCCCCGCGTAGGGGGACCCCGCCAGGCGCTCCACGATGGCCATCCCCTGGGTGGGAGGGGCTTCCCCCTGGACCATTTTGCGGAGGAACTTGCGCGCACCCGCAGTGCCCTTGAGCGCGGCCGGGCCCACTGCCTGCGGCGTCGTCGGGAGAGCGTGCGTGGGGTTCGGCCCCGTTGCCGGGCTGTGGGCGGACTCTGCGGCG
>JAGLBH010000290.1 GCA_018260285.1 Arthrobacter sp.
CACCCCCCCCCGGCCACCGCCGCGCTCATAACGCCGCCTTCTCTCGGCTGAGCGGAGGCAGGCCCCTGAAAACAGCGATTCCCGGCACCGAGATCTCTCTCAGCGCCGGGAATCGCGTAGCTGTGCAGGCTTAGCCGAAGTACTTCGGCAGCGTGGCCGTGTTGGCCTCGCGCGCCTCGGCGAGGTCCACCGTGAAGTCGTCGAACTCGAGCGCGCCGGACTCCGCATCCACCACGCCGATGCGGGCGAGGGGGAACTGGCGTGCGGTGCACATGTCGTTGAAGCGGACTTCCTCGCTGCGCGGCACGGCCACGACGGCACGGGCCTGGGACTCGGAGAAGAGCGCCGTGAAGGCGTCCACGCCGTCCCGCTCGCAGATCTCCGCGAGCTGGATGCGCGCGCCCACGCCGAAGCGCAGGGCCATCTCCGCGAGGGTGACGGCGAGGCCGCCCTCAGAGATGTCGTGCGCCGCGTCGATCATGCCGTCGCGGGAGGCGTTGATGAGGATCTCGCCGAGCAGCTTCTCCTGGGCCAGGTCAACCTTCGGCGGAACGCCGCCCAGGTGCCCGCGCAGGTTGGCGAACTCAGAGCCGTCGAGCTCGTCAGCGGTGGTGCCGAGGAAGTAGATGGCCTGGCCATCGGCGTCCTTGGACCAGCCGGAGGGAGTGCGGCGGGAGACGTCGTCGAACCGGCCCAGCACGCCGACCACAGGGGTCGGGTGGATGGCCACGCCGGACGTCTGGTTGTACAGCGAGACGTTGCCGCCCGTGACGGGCACGCCGAGCTCCATGCAGGCGTCCGAGAGACCGCGGACGGCCTCGGCGAACTGCCACATGACACCCGGGTCCTCGGGGGAGCCGAAGTTGAGGCAGTCGGTGACAGCCAGAGGCACGGCACCCGTCGTCGCCACGTTGCGGAAGGACTCCGCGAGGGCGAGCTGAGCGCCCGTGTACGGGTTGAGGTACGTGTAGCGGCCGTTGGCGTCCGTGGAGAGGCCGACGCCCATGCCGGTCTCCTCGTCGACGCGGATGACACCGGCGTCGTCGGGAGAGGCGAGGGCGGTGTTGCCGCCGACGTACTTGTCGTACTGGCGGGTGATCCAGTCCTTGGAGCAGAGGTTCGGGCTTGCGAGGAGCTCGAGGAGGGCCTTCTTGTACTCTCCGCCCGAGGCCGGCAGCTGCGCGGCGGCGGGGGAGGAGCGGAAGGTGTCAGCCTCGAGGGCGTCCTGGGAGGCCGGGCGCTCGAACGGGCGGTTGTAGACCGGGCCGTCGTGGGCGACCGAGCGGGGGTCGACGTCGACGATCGTCTCGCCGTCCCAGTCGATGATGAGGCGGCCGGTGTCCGTGACCTCGCCGAGCCAGGAGAACTCGACGTTCCACTTCTCCATGATGTCCTCGAAGGCCTGGACGTTCTCAGGCTTGACGACGGCCATCATGCGCTCCTGGGACTCGGACATGAGGATCTCGCCCGGGGTCAGGGTGTGGTCGCGGAGCAGGACGTTCGTCAGCTCGACGTGCATGCCGCCCTCGCCGTTGGAGGCCAGCTCGCTCGTGGCGCAGGAGATGCCTGCGGCACCGAGGTCCTGGATGCCCTCGACGATGGAGCCCTTGAAGAGCTCGAGGCAGCACTCGATGAGGACCTTCTCCGCGAAGGGGTCGCCGACCTGGACGGCCGGGCGCTTGGACGGCTTGGAGTCGTCGAAGGACTCGGAGGCGAGCACAGAGGCGCCGCCGATGCCGTCTCCGCCCGT
>JAGLBH010000291.1 GCA_018260285.1 Arthrobacter sp.
AGCTGCCTGTGGCTCGCGAGGGTTGACTTCCCCAACCCCGTGGACGCCCAGGGCTATGCCCTCTCCGCCCTCTCCGCCCCGGTGGCGTGGCCGCTGGGGTTCGCGGGCGTCCTGGCCCTGGCGAGCCGGTTCTCGGACAGGCAGCTGCGGCTGGAGTCCCGCGTCGTGCACCAGTCGGAGGCCGTCCTCTCCGGCAGGCTCGCGATGGCGCGGCGGGACGAGGACGTCAGCGTCATGCGCAGCATCTCCGACGAGCTGCTCCAGGAGGTCGCGAGCCGGCCCCCGGGCGTGCCCATCACCGAGGAGGAGCGGGAGCGGTGGCGGCTGGGCGCGCTGACCCTGAGGGATGAGCTCGGCTCGCGGGCCTTCCTCGACGCGCAGATCCGGGCAGAGGTGGCGAGGGCGCGGGGCCGCGGCGTCGTCGTCGACCTCCAGGACGGATACCCGGAGGGCCCGGAGATGGGCGAGCACACGCGCGAGTTCGTGGCGGACGCGGTGCGCGGGCTGCAGAGCGGGGACAGGCTCTCCGTGAGGCGGCAGGCCGGGCGGAACGTTCTCACCGTGGTGTGCCTGGGGCCGGGCGCCGCCCGCTGGGTGGGGTCGCTGCCGGAGCCCGCCGAGGGGATGCATGTGATGAGCGAATTCGAACTGGCTCACTTATCCTGTGAAGGTGACCTCCTTGAAACCTGGTGCAGAGACGCCCGCGCTGTCCGTGGCAGTGGTGGACGACCACCCGCTCGTGGGAGCGGGCCTCTCGGCGATCTTCTCCCAGAGTGACTGGGGGGTGACCGTCGTGGGCAGCGCCCTGACGGTGGACGAGCTCAAGGAGAGGCTCGGATGCCCGCCGGCGGCCGTGCTCCTGGACATCCGCCTCGCGGACGCCTCCAGCCCGGCGCGGAACACCAAGGCGCTCATCGACTGGGGCACGCGCGTGCTCATCTACACGCAGGGCGACCAGCACGAGGAGATCCTCCGGGCGCTCCAGGCCGGCGCCCTCGGCGTGGTCCACAAGCAGGATCCCGTGGAGGAGCTGGTCGAGGCCATCCGCACGATCACGACGGACGAGCTGCGCTTCTCCTCCGACGGCGCGGGCACCCTCAGCCCGGGCCAGCACGTCTCGCCCCGCCTGGCGCAGGCCCTGGAGATCCTCCTCCACCGGGCGCCCAACGCCAACCTGGCGGACCAGGAGCTCGCGGCCCTGCGGCTCTATGCCTCGGGGCTGCCCGGCAAAGAGGTGGCCAAGGCGATGCACCTCTCCGAGGCCACCGTGAAGACCTACCTGCGCCGGGCCAAGGACAAGCTCATCCAGGAGGGTTTCGAGGCTGGTACAAAGCACGATTTGCGGACGGCCGCCATCCGCCTGGGCATCCTGCCTCCCATCGTCTGAGGCGCCCCTCCGTGCACGGTGTGTCATCTTTTCGGATGACACGACAAAGAAACTTTCATCCGTCTGGATGTCAGGGGGTTCTGACGGGCATGGGGTTGGATTGACACTGTTACGCCGTTTTGATCAGCGCAAGGTCTATCCAACGTGGGGGTTTGGATAGGCCTTGAGCTGTCTCTGGGGGAGGTTTGGCTGCCGGGCCGGGCGGGACGGCTCTGGGGGTGGGAGCTCTCTGTTTCGGTGGCTGTTGACCCGCGCCGTCACCCCCGTTCTGGCTGTCATCACCCCGTCCTGACAGTGCCCGCAGGTTCCCAATCCGGCCGATCCGGCCTGCCTTGCCCGCTCCTCTCCCATACACCCCCGG
>JAGLBH010000292.1 GCA_018260285.1 Arthrobacter sp.
CTCGCCCCCGGGCTGCCCGAGCTCGTGGCGGGGCGCGCGCTCCAGGGGATCGGCGTCGCGCTGGCCACGGGGTCCTCCGCCGCCGCCGTGCGAGACCTGCTCCCCGAGTCGCCCGACGTCGCCACCCGGGTCACGCTGCTCTCCTCCGCGGGCGGGGTGGCCTCGGGGCCGCTCGTGGGCGGGGTGCTCTCCTCGATCGGGGACCCCGTGCTCACGCCGTTCGGTGTGCACCTGGCCTCGCTCGTGCTGGTGCTCGTGCCCCTCGTGCTGCTCAACGCCCGCCCGGCCTCCGCCCCGCCGCCGCCCGAGGGCAGAATCCGCGTGCTCATGCCTCTGCGGCCCACGCCGCCCCGGGAGGCCCAGCGCATCTTCGTCCTCTGCTCGGCCACGGGGTTCCTCAGCTTCGCGATCTTCGGGTTCTTCTTGGCGCTCGCCCCCGGATACTACGCGGGCGTGCTCGGGTCGTCCCGGATGATGTCAGGCCTCTTGGCCGCCCTGGTCCTCGGCTCCTCCGCCGCGGCGCAGCTCGTCACCGTCAAGCCGTACCACCGCGGGTTCTGGGGGCTGCTCGTCCTCGCCGCGGGACTGGTCATCGTGGCCGTGGGCGGCCGGTCCAGCGTGGCGGCCCTCATGCTGGGCGCCGTCGTCGTCGGGCTGGGGCAGGGCACCGCGTTCCGGACGCTCTTCACGTACATGTCCGCGTCCGTGCCCCGCTCGCGCCATGCGACGACCGTGAGCCTCATGTACGTCATCACCTACCTCGGCTCGGCCGTGCCGATCCTGCTCCTGGGCGCGGCGATCGACCGCTTGGGCGCAGACCACGCCGTGCCGCCCTTCCTCATGATGCTCGTGGGGATGGGGCTGTCCCTGGGCCTGTGGACACGGTTCGAGCAGGAGCCGCCCCGGTACGTGGAGGTCAGCGTGCCGGAGAGCACCGCCGACGAGCAGATCGCCGCCGAGCCGCCCCGGCTTTAGGATCGTCCTATGACACGCATTCTTCTCATCTCAGGCAGCGTCAGCGACCCCTCCATCAACACGGAGACCCTCACCCAGTTCGCCGCGCTCGCGGAAGAGGCCGGGTACGAGGCGGGATTCCTGCGCACGCGGCTCATCGACATGCCCTTCTACTCCCTCCAGGGGGAGGGCCAGGGCGGGCATCCCACCGTGGACTCCTTCCGCCAGGAGGTCTCCGCGGCCGACGCCGTGGTCTTTGCGACACCGCAGCACAACGGCCGGTTCCCCGCCGTGCTGCAGAACGCCCTGGACTGGTCTACCCGGCTCGAGCACCGGTCTCTGTGGGCGGGGAAGCGTGTGGGCGTGATCTCCGTGTCGCCGGGCCCGAGGAAGGCGGCCCTGGCGAACGAAACTCTTCGCGCCTCTCTGGCCGGGCCCTTCAAAGCAGACGTGGTGGAGCCGCACGTTGAAATCGGGAAGTTCGAGGAGCTGCAGGCGGCGGGCGGCGTGTTCGCAGACCCGCAGCTGCGCGCGGACGCCCTGGCGATGCTCGAGGCGCTCACGCGCTAGGCAGCACGCTCTCCTCTCCCTCCCTCTTTCAGGATTTTGGGTCTTAAGGGGCGGCTCGAGGGGGTGGTGTCAAAGGGTGATTGCAACACACCCGTGACTGCCCCGGGCCGAGCCCTACAAGGCCCGATGTTGTGGAAGGACACCCACTCTGATGACTGTCTCTGTAGCCACTCGTGAGCGATTCTTCACCATGCTCTGTGAGGG
>JAGLBH010000293.1 GCA_018260285.1 Arthrobacter sp.
GTCGGCAACGCCGAGGGCGCCGCGTGCATCGAGTTCATCGGCGGCTCCTTCCGCCTGGCCGCGCGCTCGGACCAGGTCGTGGCCGTCACCGGGGCCGTGGCCCCCATCGAGATCACGACGCCGGAGGGCGGCACGCGCAGAGCCGTCACGGAAGCGCCGCTGCGGCTCAAGCAGGGGGACCGCCTCTGGGTGGACGCCCCCGAGAGCGGCCTGCGCAGCTACCTGGCGGTCCGGGGCGGGTTCGACGTCAAGCAGATTGTCGGCAGCCGCTCCACGGACACGCTCTCCGGCGTCGGGCCCGAGCCCCTCGTCGAGGGGACGCGCCTGGCCGTGCTGCCCGTGCAGGCCAAGTCCATTGTGGGGGAGGCGGGCAGCCCGCTGACCGGCCTGCCGAGGGTGGGCGGACCCGCCTCGGTGCTGCGCGTGACCCTGGGCCCTCGCGAGGACTGGTTCACGCAGGAGAGCATCGACGCCTTCTTCGCGGGCGAGTACACGGTCTCTCAGAAGTCGAGCCGCGTGGGCGTGCGCTTCACCGGCCCGGCCCTCGAGCGGGCGGCCGAGGGAGAGCTCGCCTCCGAGGGAACCGTGGCGGGAGCCCTGCAGATCCCCAAGGACGGCTCGCCCGTGCTCTTCCTCCAGGACCACCCCGTGACCGGCGGCTACCCCGTGCTGGGGGCCGTCATCGACGAGGACCTGTGGATCGCAGGCCAGCTGCCCCCGGGGTCCACCGTGAGGTTCGCGCTGGCCTGAGCTACCGCCAGCGCAGCATCATGAGGAACCCGATGAGCACGAGGCCGAAGCCTGCGACGATATTGCCCGCGCCCCAGGCTGCCACGGGTCCCGTGGTCTGCAGAATGTAGTAGGCGATGATCCAGATGAGTCCGGCGATCAAGAGGCCGAACATGAGCACTTTGTACCAGGTGGGCAGGGGCTTGTGCTCGGCCTTGTCCTTCGTCGTGGCGAGGGGGATCTCCCGGTCCCGGAGGATCTCCGGCATGTCGTCCTGATCCTTGCGCAGCACCCGCTGGCTCTTGCCGTTCGGCGACGTCCCTGCGGGCAGCGAGGACGCCTGGGGGGCACGCGAGGGGCCGGGGCTCGCCTTGCGGGAGCCGTTGCTCTTCTTCTGCGACTTCTTCGTGGACATGCTTCCCTCGGGTTGTGCGGATACTCAGGCCGTGCGGACACCCGGCTCAATGGCCTAGTTTACGGGGCGCGCCTCATCCCCGGGGCTGCTTGGCGCTCCCCGAGGGGCTGGACGACGGGCTTGAGGAGGGACTCGATGTGGGGGAGAGCTTGGCCGGCGTCGAGCTCACGGAGAGGGTGACCTCGCTCCCGGGGGAGACGGACGAGTTCGCCGCCGGGGACTGACGGAAGACCGTTCCCGCGCGCAGGGACGAGAAACCGAACTGCACTCTGCTCTTCAGTCCGGCCCGAGTGACGGCGGCGACGGCTGCTGACTCGGAGAGCCCGACGAGGTTGGGCACGGTCATCTGGCCTGTCGAGACGGTGAGGACCACCTTGGTGCCGGCCGCGACGTCGCTGCCCACCGGCGGGGAGACCTTGAGGACCTCGCCTGCAGGCCGGTCGGCGGAGTTCTGCTGGAGAACCTCGCCCACCGTCATGCCGAGCTGCTCAAGGCGCGAGCGGGCGTCCTCCTCCCGGGCCCCGATGAGGGACGCCGGAAGCACCGCATGGCCGGGCC
>JAGLBH010000294.1 GCA_018260285.1 Arthrobacter sp.
CTGGTGTCACGTCATCTGGCATGTGCACTCCGTTTCTGCAGGGATGAGAGGGGTCCTCATCATGTCAATGGTACGGAACGACGCCGGCGCTCCCCTGAATGCTCACCCCTGAGCCGCGGCCTCCAGCTCCGCGACGACCAGCCGGGACATGCCCAGCATGGCCTGCAGGACCCGTCCCGCTCTGGCCTGATCCGGATCGGAGAGCAGCTCGCCGAGCCGGCGCGGGACGACTTGCCAGGACACGCCGAACCTGTCTTTGAGCCAGCCGCAGCGCCCCTCCTCGCCGCCGTTGGCGGTCAGTCCATCCCAGTAGCGGTCCACCTCAGTCTGGTCCTCGCAGAGAACCGCCGTGGAGAACGCCTCCGAGTGGGTGTACTGGGGCCCGCCGTTGAGGGCCTGGTACGTCGAGCCGGCGAGGACGAACTCGACCATGAGCGCCGTGCCCTCCGGGAAGGGCGCGCCGGCGCCGTAGCGGCTGACGTTCGTGACCTGGGAGTCGGGAAAGAGGGACACATAGAGATCGGCGGCCTCTTCGGCCTCGCCATTGAACCAGAGACATGTGGTGAGTTGAGCCATGGACGGAGCATACGCTGGAAGGGTGAATTCCCTCGAGCATCTCGCGATCGCCCTCGTTCCGGGCGTGGCCCCCGGCAAATGGCTGGACCGCTGGCAGGAGCGCCGCCCCGACGTGCCCTTCACCGTGGACATCATCGCCGAGTCAGACCAGCTGGACGCGCTCGCGGACCGTCAGCTGCTCTTCGCCCGAACGCGCCCCGACGGCACCGGTTCCGACGGGCGGCCTGTCCGCGGTGCCCCCGGCCTCCTGACGATTCCGCTCTATGAGGAGCAGCCGGTCCTCGTGGCGCCTCTTGACCATGAGGCCTCCCTCACCGACGTCTTTCCCCTGTCCTCTCTCGCGGCCTCTGAGCTTCTCGACCTTCCCCTTCTCGGGTACGAGCAGGCCATGGAGCTGGCGGGCAACGGGGCTGGCGTCGTCGTCGTCCCCCAGGCCGTCGCGCGAATGCTCGCGAGGAAGGACACGGTGGTTCGTCCGGTGACGGACGCCCCCGCTGAGGACTTCGGCCTCACGACGCGCCGTCCGGAGGGCGACGACGCGGGCCTGGCTCCCGAGGACATCTCCCGGCTCATGCAGCCCACCCGCGTGTGGCTCTGTTTCGCGAAGTCCTGGCAGGACCCCGAGACGGGGGAGAACCATCCCGTGATCGAGGAGTTCGTGGGGATCGTGCGCGGCCGCAAGGCCGAGAGCTCGCGGCAGCCGTCCGTGCTGGAGCGGCAGCAGGAGGAGGCCAGGGTGCGGCTCAAGACCCGTCAGACGGCCCCGGGCCGTGAGGGCGGCGCCCCGCAGACGAAGAAGCCTGCCCCTCGGGGCGGGAAGCCTCGAGGAGCAGGCGGCCGTCGGCCCGCGAAAGGCCGCGGCAAGCGCTAGCCGATGGCAGACCCCGCAGCCCAGACGAGCAGGGCCAGCAGGAATCCCATGACGCCGATCGCAGTCTCGATGACGGTCCATGTGGCGAAGGTCGTCTTCACATCCATGCCCATGAACCGGCCGACGAGCCAGAAGCCCGAGTCGTTCACGTGCGAGCAGACCACGGACCCTGCGGCCACGGCGATGACGAGGGCTGCGAGCTGCAGCTGGGAGTGG
>JAGLBH010000295.1 GCA_018260285.1 Arthrobacter sp.
CAAAACGCCGCGTTCTCTCGGTGGAGCGCGGGCGGCTGGGGGTATGGCCGCCTTCGGGGGGCCTCGTCAGCGCTGCACCCCCGGTTTCTCGGGGGTCCCAGCCATACACCCCCAGTTATTCCATAGACCCCCAGATTTTCCGGGGGTGTATGGAATAACCGGGGGGTTAGCGGAATGCCGCCCGCTCGCGAGCCCTCCCGGCCCCGCCGCCCGCGAGACAGGCCCGCCTCACGCCAACCCGCCTCCATCGAGCCCCGCCGCCCCGCCCCAGGCATGACAAAGGCCCCTCCTTCCCTGATCTCTCAAGGAAGAAGGGGCCTTCTCACTGGCGGTGACGGAGGGATTTGAACCCTCGGTACGGGGTTACCGTACACAACATTTCGAGTGTTGCACCTTCGGCCGCTCGGACACGTCACCTAGCCCGTCCACTCTAACGGACAAACGCCCTCCAGCCCAAAATGACTCTCGGATCAGCTCTTGAGCACGTCGCCCGGGGCGGCCTCGAGGCGGTCTTTCCAGGCGTCAATGGCACGGTAGGCGAGCCCGGGCTGGTCAAGGTGCACGTTGTGGCCTGCGCCGTCGACCATGATGTACGAGCCCCGCGCGTACCGCATCGTCATCTCGTACTGATCCCGGAAACCGACCACCTGGTCCTGACGCCCCGCCAGCACGGTGACAGGCGTCTGGGGGAGGGGGCCGCGGTCCTCGGGCACGTCGGGCAGCACGTAGCGGCGCTGGAGGCTGTGCATCGCGGTGTGGTCGGCCGCCTCAATGCCCGGCAGCGCGGCCTCGCGGAACCGCTCCCAGGACTCGGCCGTCTGCACCACGGACATCTGGAAGAAGTCTTCGGCCTCCTCGGGGTCGAGCGTGCGGGTGAAGGCCGCGTCCTTCTCGACGATCTCGAAGCTCGGCCGGTCGCGGTGGCTCGGGCGGGGGTCGACGACGGGGGCCAGCAGCAGCGCGCCCAGAATGGCATCCGGGAACTCGGCCATGAGGTCGCGGCCCAGGGCGCCGCCCAGCGAGTTCGCGAGCACCGCGAAGGGGCGGGCCTCCGGCGTGCCGAGGCGGAATTCGGCGCGGACCACTGCGCGGAGCCACTCGGCGATCTCAGGAAGGCCGCCGGGCTCGGGGAGCCGCGGGGTCTGGCCGAACCCCGGGAGGTCGATGTAGATGCGCTCCCACTCGCCCTCCTCGAAGATGTGGTCGAGCGGCAGGAGGAACCGGTGGTCCACCCCGTTGCCGTGGATCATGAGCACGGGCGTGCCGTGGCCGCGCCGAACGATGTGCGGAGCGGGCGTGAGGTCAGTCATGGGGGCCTGTCTGTGATGCGGGGGAGTGCGGTGCAGGAGAGTGCGGTGCGGGGGAGCGCCCCCTGAGCCCCTGGAAGAATTCCTGAAGGAGCCCTCTGCACTCAGTATCCCGCACCTCCGGGAACACCTCCACGAAGTGGTTGAGCCGGGGCTCGCGCAGCACGTCGAACACGCTCCCTGCCGCGCCGGCCTTCTCGTCCCAGGCCCCGAAGACCACACGCCGCACGCGCGCGAGCACGATCGCCCCCGCGCACATGGCGCACGGCTCCAGCGTGACCGCCAGGGTGCAGTCCTCGAGCCGCCACGCGTCCCCCAGCCGGGCGGCCGCATCCCGCAGGG
>JAGLBH010000296.1 GCA_018260285.1 Arthrobacter sp.
GGCGGCCACGGGCCCCTTGCGCAGGACGAGGTTGTGGTGGATGAACTCCTCGAAGGAGCGCAGGTAGATGGCGTTCTCATCCTCCTCGGTGACGTGCAGGCCGAGGACGTCCACGTAGAAGCGGCGCGAGGCCTCGAGGTCCGTGACGACGTACTCCGCGTAGGCGCAGCGCAGGATGTCTGGGGCGGGGACGGAGGGCTTCGGGATTTCGTGAGTGGTCATGATGTCTCCTGTGACAAGTCGAGCGGGCGGATCAGGCGCCGAATTTGGGCGTGTGGACGTCGCCGAGGGTGATGTGGACGGCCTGCTGGTCGGTGTAGAAGTCGATCGAGCGGTAGCCGCCCTCATGACCCAGACCCGAGGCCTTGACGCCGCCGAAGGGGCTGCGCAGATCGCGGACGTTGTGGCTGTTGAGCCACACCATGCCGGATTCGACGTTCTGCGCGAAGAGGTGCGCGCGCTTGAGGTCGTTCGTCCAGATGTACGCCGCGAGGCCGTACTTCGTGTTGTTCGCGAGCTCGAGCGCCTCCTCCTCCGTCTCGAAGGGGGTGATGGCGACGACGGGACCGAAGATCTCCTCCTGGAAGATGCGGGCCTCGGGCTTGACGTCCGCGAAGACGGTCGGCGCCACGTAGTTGCCCTCCGGCAGGTTCTCGGGGCGTCCGCCGCCGGCGAGGAGACGGCCCTCAGACTTGCCGATCTCCACGTAGCTCATGACCTTCTCGTAGTGCTCCGGGTGGACGAGAGCGCCCACCTGCGTGGCCGGGTCATGCGGATCGCCGACCGTGATCTTCTACGCGCGCTCAGCGTAGCGGGTGAGGAACTCCTCGTAGACGCCCTGCTGGACGAGGATGCGGGATCCTGCGGTGCAGCGCTCGCCGTTGAGGGAGAAGACGCCGAAGAGCGTCGAGTCGATGGCGGCGTCGAGGTCGGCATCGTCGAACACGACCGCCGGGGACTTGCCGCCGAGCTCCATGGACATGCCCTTGAGGTTCTCGGCACAGTTGCGGAAGATGAGCTTGCCTGTGCTGGACTCACCCGTGAAGGAGATCAGAGGCACGTTCGGGTGCTTCACGAGGGCGTCGCCGGCCTCCTCGCCAATGCCGTTGACGAGGTTGAAGACACCCTTGGGCAGACCGGCCTCTTCGAAGATGGTGGCCCAGAGGGAGGCCGAGAGCGGCGTGAACTCGGCCGGCTTGAGGACGACCGTGCAGCCGGAGGCCAGCGCGGGGGCGAGCTTCCAGGACTCGAGCATGAAGGGGGTGTTCCACGGGGTGATGAGGCCCGCGACGCCCTTGGGCTTGCGGTTGACGTAGTTGATCTGGCTGCCGGGGACCTTGAGGGCGTCATCGGTCTGGGCCACGATGAGATCGGCGAAGAAGCGGAAGTTCTCCGCTGCGCGCTGCGCCTGTCCGCGAGCCTGCTTGATGGGAAGGCCGGTGTCGAAGGTCTCCATCTCGGCGAGGCGGTTCTCCTGGGCGACGACGGCGTCGGCGATCCGGTTGAGGACAGTTGCCCGCTCGCGGGCCTTCATCTTCGGCCAGGGGCCTTCGGTGAAAGCGCGGGAGGCGGCTGCGACGGCGAGATCGATGTCCGCCTTCTGGCCCGCAG
>JAGLBH010000297.1 GCA_018260285.1 Arthrobacter sp.
GCGAGGGGCTCGATGAGCCGCGCCCCATCTCCTCCATGCCCGGCGTGGTGCAGCACTCCCGAGACTCCCTCAAGAGGGCGGCGGCCGAGGCGGTGGAGGCCGGAGTGGGCGGCATCATGCTCTTCGGCGTCCCGGAGGTCCACGATGCGCAGGGGTCCGGGGCCATCGACCCCCAGGGCATCCTCAACGCGGCGATCGCCGATGTGCGGGCAGAGGTCGGGGACAGCCTCGTCGTCATGTCCGACGTGTGCCTCGACGAGTTCACGGACCACGGGCACTGCGGCGTCCTCGCCGAGGACGGGACCGTGGACAACGACGCGACCCTCGCGATCTATGCCCAGATGGCGGTGGCCCAGGCCGATGCGGGCGCCCACATGCTCGGTCCGAGCGGCAAGATGGACGGCGAGGTGGCCGTCATCCGCGCAGCCCTCGAGGAGGCCGGCCACGTCACCACGGGGATCTTCGCCTACTCCGCCAAGTACGCCTCCGCGTTCTACGGCCCCTTCCGGGAGGCCGTCAACTCTCAGCTCACGGGCGACCGCCGCACGTACCAGATGGACCCGCGCAACCGGCGGGAGGCGCTTGCCGAGGTCGAGGCAGACATCCTCGAGGGCGCTGACATGGTCATGGTCAAGCCGGCGATGACCAACCTGGACGTGCTGGCCGACGTCGCCGAGTTCAGCTCCGTTCCCGTGGGCGCCTACCAGATCTCCGGCGAGTACGCGATGATCGAGGCGGCGGCGGCCAACGGCTGGATCGACCGCCGAGCCTCGGTTCTGGAGGCGCTCACCTCGATCACGCGCGCCGGCGCGAGCTCCATCCTCACCTACTGGGCCACGGACGCCGCCCGCTGGATCCGCGAAGCCTGACCCCTTGACACCCACGACCGTTAGGACCCCTCTTGTGAGCACCAACCAGGAACTCTTCGACCGCGCCTCCGCCCTGTTGCCGGGCGGCGTCAACTCGCCCGTTCGGGCCTTCGGCTCTGTGGGCGGCACACCGCGCTTCATGGTCTCCGGATCCGGCCCCTACCTCACGGACGCCGAGGGCACCGAGTACGTGGATCTCGTCTGCTCCTGGGGGCCGGCCCTCCTGGGGCACGCGCACCCGGCCGTCATCGAGGCCGTCCAGGCCGCCGTCTCCCGCGGCCTCGGCTTCGGAACGTCCACCCCGGCCGAGGGCGATCTGGCCGAGCTCGTGACCTCTCGCGTCTCAGCGGTCGAGCGCCTCCGCATGGTGTCCACGGGCACCGAGGCCACGATGACCGCCATCCGCCTGGCCCGCGGCTACACGGGCCGAAACCTCGTCATCAAGTTCGCCGGCTGCTACCACGGGCACCAGGACGGCCTCCTGGCCGCAGCAGGCTCCGGACTGGCGACCTTCGGCATGCCGGGCTCCGCGGGCGTCACCGAGGCGACGGCGGCTGAGACGCTCGTGCTGCCCTACAACGATCTGGACGCCGTCCAGGCCGCCTTCGACAAGCACCCCGGGCAGATCGCCGCCGTCATCACGGAGGCCGCTCCGGCCAACATGGGCGTCGTCACCCCGGGCGAGGGATTCAACGAGGGCCTGCGCCGCATCACCGAGCAGAAC
>JAGLBH010000298.1 GCA_018260285.1 Arthrobacter sp.
AAGCCCTTCCAAGAGGCGATTGACCACGGAGCCACCGCGATCATGATGGGGCACATCTCCGTCACCGCCCTGGACCCAGGGGTGCCGTCCTCGATGTCGCCCGCAGCCTACAAGCAGCTCCGGTCCATGGGATTCGACGGCGTCGTCATCACGGACGCCCTCAACATGGGTGCGATCACCCAGGCCTACGGCTCGGACACCGCCGCGGTCACCGCCCTCACGGCGGGCGCGGACCTGCTGCTCATGCCCGAGGACGTCACCCAGAGCCACGCTGCGATCGTGGCGGCGCTCGCGGACGGCAGACTCAGCCGGGCGCGGATCGTGGAGGCGGCCACGCGGGTCATCGCCCTGGGCCTCTGGGAGGAGGAGAGCACGACGGCGACGGGCTCCGGGTCGGGCTCGACTGCTCCTGCGGGCTCATCGGAGGCGGAGAACGCCGCCGCCTCCCAGAAGGCCTCAGCGGCGGGAGCCACCGTGCTCACCGGGCAGTGCTCCGGGCCGCTCATCACGGGCAAGAGCATCCAGCTCGTCGCGGCCGACGACCAGAACGAGCCCCTGTTCCGGGCGGCAGCGGCCAGGGCCGGGTACACCGTGGGCCAGACCGGCCCCAGGGTGGCGCTCACGGGCTACCGAGACACGGGGAAGACGGCCGATGTCGTCGTCGCCACAGACGGGCCGTGGCCCCTCGGAGACTCGAAGGCCCCGGTCAAGCTCGCCCTCTACACCTCCACCCCCGAGTCCTTCGACGCCCTCTTCCAGATTCTCGAGGGAAGGGCCAGGCCGCAGGGGAAGCTCACGACGAAGGTCGGCCAGTACCCGATCGGAACAGGATGCGGCTCATGAGCCTCTTCAACGGCAAGCCCACGATGATCGACATGATCACGAAGGACACGACCCTCTGCCTGTCCCTCTCCGCGCGGCCGAGCAACAACGGGACCCGCCTGCACAACTACCTCTACGCGAACATGGGGCTGAACTACATCTACAAGGCCTTCGCGCCGGCGGGGATCGAGCAGGCGATCGCGGGCGTGCGCGGCCTGGGGATCCGCGGCGCGGCCGTGTCCATGCCGTACAAGGAGGCCGTCATTCCCCTGGTGGACGAGATGGACCGGAGCGCCTCGGCCATCCAGTCCGTCAACACGATCGTCAACGACGCCGGCCGGCTGACCGCCTACAACACCGACTACACGGCCGTCGAGCAGCTTGTGGCCGGGCTGGATTTGCCTCCAGAGACCAGCTTCCTCGTGCAGGGCGCGGGCGGCATGGCCAAGGCCGTCGTGGCCGCCGTGACGGGGCTGGGGTTCTCCCGCGTGACCGTTCTGGCCAGGAACGAGGCCGCTGGGCGCGCTCTCGCGGGCCAGTACGGGGCCGCGTTCTCACCCGCAGCCGTGACCGCGGACGTCATCGTCAACGTGACGCCGCTCGGGATGGAGGGGCCGGACGCCGAGGCGCTCGCCTTCGCTCCGGAGATCATCGAGGCTGCCTCGGTCGTGTTCGACGTCGTGGCCCTGCCCGCGGAGACGCCCCTCGTGCGCGCAGGCCGTGCGGCGGGCAAGCGCGTGGTGACGGGCGCCGAGGTGGCCGTGC
>JAGLBH010000299.1 GCA_018260285.1 Arthrobacter sp.
GGTTCGAGCAGGCCGTCGCGCGGGTGCGGGAGCACCTCTCGCAGAGGGAGGCCACAGGCGAGAGCCCAGTGGAGCAGGGACGCGCTCTCCCCGGCGAGGGGGAGTGGACCCCCCGCGGCCGGGAATGGGCCAGTGAGGCGGACCTTCTTGTGCGGCAGGCCCTGCGGCTGCGCCGGGATCAGGAGCAGGCGGCCGGGGAGATCGACATCCCCCCGGTGGTCTCCGTCTCGAACTTCGTGAGCATCGTGGAGGACGAGGAGACGACGGCCGAGCAGCTGCACCGGCCCATGCCCCGACGCCCGAGCCTCGCGGCCCGCCGGGGAACCACATTCCACGCGTACCTGGAGGAGCACTTCCAGCGCCAGCCGAGCCTTGACCTGGACGGGGTCTTCGAGGACGGCGACGTCGACGAGCTCGACGGCGTGGGGGAGCTCATCGACAAGTTCCACGCCTCAGAGTGGGCGGGCCGCTCTGCGCACGCCGTCGAGGTCCTCGTCGAGACGAAGGTGGCCGGCCAGCGCGTCAAGGGCCGCATCGATGCGGTGTTCCGCAACGCCGACGGCTCGTGGGAGCTTGTGGACTGGAAGACGGGCCGCCGGCCCCAGGGGCGCGACCTTGAGGTGAAGTCCCTCCAGCTGGCCCTCTACCGCCTGGGCTGGTCCCAGCTGACGGGGGCGCCCCTCGAGAGCATCCGCGCCTCGTTCTTCTACGTGGACGCAGGGGTGTCCGTGCGGCCGGAGCCGCTCGCCTCCCCGGAGGAGCTCGAGGAGCTGTTCTCGGCCCGCGTGGAGCTCGGCACGGCGTGAAGTCGGCGGCGGTCAGCCGTGCTCTCCGCCGTGCTCTCCAGGCGCCGGGCCAGATCGGAGAGGAGGGACGTGGCCGTCTCGAGGCGGGCGTCGTTCTGCTGCCGGACCGCCGTCATGAGGTATTCGGCGACGGCGAACTCCGCGTGGAAGAGCGCCCGCTTCTCCATGGTGATGTCCCGGGGGTGGCCCTGCGTGGCCGTCGAGATGTAGTAGGCGTTGAAGATCTGCTGGCGTGACTCGGCCGGCAGGGACATGATCCAGGCGAAGTCCTCCGCCGGGTCTCCCACGCTGAGGCAGGACCAGCCGGTCACCCTGAGCCCGTCGCCCTCGCGGGCGAAGCGGTCCTCGTGGAGGTCGCCGTGGACGGGGGTGGGCGTGAAGCGCCAGAGGCCGACCTCGTCCAGCACGTTCTCCCACCGGTTGAGGAGTACAGAGGGCACACGGCCCGTCCCGGCCGCGCTGTCCAGGAGGTTCAGCGTGCGCTCGCGCACCTCGCGGGCCTCGAGGAAGGGCAGCCCGGCGTCCTCCAGGCTGCTGGCGGGGACGAGGTGGATCTTGGCGATCGCCTGGCCGATGAGAAAGCGCACGGCGGCGTCGTTCTCCACGTCGCCCTCGTCGAGCGGCGCGGCGTCGTCGTCATCGTGATAGACCACCGCGGCCAGGGCGCCCTGGCTGTAGCGGCCGGCGGGCCGGGCCACGGTGAGGCCCTTCTCGGCGAAGGCGGACATG
>JAGLBH010000029.1 GCA_018260285.1 Arthrobacter sp.
TGTTCCGGCGCCGAACTCGAGCACGGACTGGGCGAGCTCTGCGACGACCGAGTAGAGGTCGTCGCGGAGCGCCGAGCGGGCCAGCGTCTGCCAGCGGTCGCTCCGGGGCAGATCCGTGATCCGGGTGAGCATCGAGTCGATGTCGAAGCGCTCGTAGACCACGAAGTACATCTCAGCCACGCGGCGTGCGGGGAAGGATGTCGCCGAGGCGATCCGGGCGATGTCCAGCAGCGCGAACGACTCGAACTGCGTGGACCAGACGCGAGCCAGGTCCTCGGGCACGCCGCACGCACGGGCGCGGTCGTACCACTGGGTGATGCGCTCGCGGTCCTCGCCGACCACGACCTCGCTGAGCGAGGCCCGGAGAGGCTGGACGACGGGCTTGTAGGCCTCGATCTCCTCCTGGATGCCAGCAGCGCGCATCTGGTGGTTGAGAAGCCACCGGACCGCGCGGTCCAGGAGGCGGCGCAGGTCGCCGGAGAGCGACGTCCACATCTCGGTGTCGAAGTGAGCCGGGAGCGCGGCGAACTCCGCCATGTACCGCGGGACGTCGTAGATCGCCGAGGCGACGACGAAGGCCCGAGCCACCAGCTGCAGGCTCAGCGTCGTCTCCTCGAGAACGCGGAAGGCGAAGGTCACGCCGCCCACGTTGACGATGTCGTTGGCCACCTGCGTCGCGATGATCTGCTTGCGCAGCGGGTGCTCCTGCAGCTCGGCGCTGAAGCGGTCCCGGATCTGCTTCGGGAAGTAGTCATGCAGCACGCGCGCGAAGTACGGATCGTCCGCGAAGTCTCCGGCGGCGAGCACGCGCGCCAGGGACATCTTGGAGTAGGCCGCCAGGACTGCGATCTCCGGGCCCGTGAGCCCTTCGCCCGAGGCCAGGCGCGCCTTGAACTCTGCCTGGCTCGGCAGGCCCTCCAGAGCGCGGTCCAGGTCTGCGTGCTCCTCGAGCCACTGCATGTGGCGCTCGAAGCTCGGCCCCCAGGCGAGAGGACGCTGCCGATCCTGCTGAAGCAGCAGGTTCTGGGCCACGTTCGTCTTGAGAACCAGGTGGCCGACCTCATCCGTCATCGAGTGAAGGAACTCGGCGCGCTCGGAGGCGTCCAGGCGGCCGTGGGCCACGAGCTCGTCCACGAGGATCTTGATGTTGACCTCGTGGTCAGAGCAGTCGACACCGGCAGAGTTGTCGATGGCGTCTGTGTTGACCAGGACGCCGTTGAGGGCTGCCTCGATGCGGCCGGCCTGCGTCAGGCCCAGGTTGCCGCCCTCTCCGATGATCCGGGCGCGGACCTCCGAGCCGTTGATGCGCAGGGCGTCGTTGGCGCGGTCTCCCACGGACTCGTGGCTCTCGGTCGAGGCCTTGATGTACGTGCCGATGCCGCCGTTGTAGATGAGGTCCACGGGCGCCTGGAGGATGCCCTTGAGGAGAGCGAGCGGGGCGATCTTCTGGGCTCCGCCGTCGATCCCGAGGACGGCCGCGGCCTCTTCCGTGAGGTCGATGGACTTCGCCGAGCGCGGGTAGACTCCCCCGCCTGCGCTGATGAGCTCGGCGGAGTAGTCCGCCCAGCTCGAGCGCGGCAGCTCGAAGAGACGCTTGCGCTCCTCGAAGGAGGCCTCCGGGCTCGGGTTCGGGTCGATGAAGATGTGGCGGTGGTCGAAGGCCGCGACGAGCTTCGTGTGGCGGCTGAGGAGCATGCCGTTGCCGAAGACGTCACCGGACATGTCGCCGATGCCGACGACCGTGAAGTCCTCGGACTGGCAGTCCACGCCCAGCTCGGAGAAGTGGCGCTTGACCGACTCCCACGCGCCGCGGGCGGTGATGCCCATGGCCTTGTGGTCGTAGCCCACGGAGCCTCCGGAGGCGAAGGCGTCGCCGAGCCAGAAGTCGTACTCCGCGGAGATCGAGTTGGCGATGTCGGAGAACGACGCCGTCCCCTTGTCGGCGGCGACCACGAGGTAGGGGTCGTCCCCGTCGTGGCGCACGATGCCCTTCGGAGGCAGGACCTCTCCGGCCTGGTCCCCGCGTCCGCGGTTGTCCGTCAGGTCGAGCAGGCCGCGGATGAACGTCTTGTAGGCCTCCTGGCCCTCAGCCATCCAGGCGCCGCGGTCGACGGCGGGATCCGGAAGCTGCTTGGCGAAGAAGCCGCCCTTGGCGCCGTCGGGCACGATGACCGCGTTCTTGACGGCCTGCGCCTTGACGAGGCCGAGGATCTCCGTGCGGAAGTCCTCCTTGCGGTCCGACCAGCGGAGGCCGCCGCGGGCGATGTCGCCGAAGCGCAGGTGCACGCCCTCGACCCGGGGCGAGTAGACCCAGATCTCGTGGAGCGGGCGCGGGGCCGGTGCGAACTCGAGATCCCGCGTGCGCAGCTTGAAGCTCAGGCGCGGCAGGCTCAGGTAGAAGTTCGTGCGGTCCGTCGCGTCGATGAGCGCGCCGAACATGCGCAGCAGGCGGTCGGCGTCAAGGGTGCTGACGGCGTCCAGCGCCTCCTCGAAGGAGCTGACAGCGGCCTGGACCAGACGGTCCCGGTGCGCCTCGTCCGTCTCGGGGCTGAAACGCGCGGTGAACCGGTCTGCAAGGGCCTTGGTCAGTGCCGGGTAGTCGCTGAGCGTCTGGGACATGAAGGAGTACGAGTGGCTCACGCCGCACTGGCGGAGGTACTTCGCATAGGCGCGGAAGACCGAGACGGCCCGCCACGAGAGGCCCTGCGCCAGGACGAGGCGGTCGAACGCGTCAGACTCGGCCAGGCCGTCGAACTGGGCGGCCAGGGCGGCTTCCAGGCGATCCTCTGCTCCCTCCTCCGCGAAACCGGCCGGAGGAACAACGCGCAGGTCGTAGATGTGGAGGCTGCGTCCGCTGGCGGTCTGGATGTCGAACGGACGCTCCTCCTCCACGACGAGGCCGAACTGGTGGAGCAGCGGCAGGATCTCGGAGAGGGTCATGGCCCGGTTGACGTAGAGCTTCAGGCGGTAGGCGCCGTCTCCGATGGCCTCGAAGCGCAGCTTGGACGCCGTGCCCTCCTGCGGGAGCGAGGTGAGGATCGAGGAGTCCGCGATCGCGTCCTCCACCTGGTAGGCCACGCGGTAGGCTGCGGGGAATGCCTCGGCCCACTCGGCCTTCTCGCTCGCGATGTCCGAGCTGTCGGCCACCTCGGAGTAGCCCTCCGCCCACGAGCGGCCCGCGATGACGAGCTTCTTCTCGAGCTCAGCGGCATCCACGGCGCGCGGCGACTCAGCCGTCAGGCGCATCCGGAAGAACACGCGCGTGAGGAGGGACTCGGACATGTGGACGGTGTACGTGACGTCCTCGGTCTTGAACGTCTCCTGGAGCACGCGCTGCAGGCGCAGACGCACGCTCGTGGAGAAGCGGTCGCGCGGAAGGAAGACGAGCGCGGAGGCGAAGCGCCCGGAGGCGTCCTGCCGGAGGAACAGACGGGTGCGACGCCGCTCTTCCAGCTGGAGGATGCCCGTGATCGTCTCGATGAGCTCCTCGGGGCGGACCTGGAACAGCTCATCCGTGGGGTACGACTGGAGGATCGCCTGGAGGTTGGCGCCCGAGTGGGAGTTCGGGGCATAGCCGAAGTGCTTCTGGAGGAGAGCCGCCTTGCCGCGGATCACGGGGATGCTCTCGATGGGGGCCGTGTAGACGCGCTCTGCGAAGAGGCCGATGAAGCGCTTCTCCCGCATGGCCACGCCGTCGGCGGTGTACGTCTTGAGGCTGACATAGTCCAGGTAGGACGGGCGGTGCACGGTGGAGCGCCGGTTGGCCTTGGTGATGGTGAGGACTTCGTCGCTCGTGGCCAGCGCATAGGCCTGATCGGACAGGGCGCGCTCGCGCACCGCGTCGTCGTCCCGGCGCATGATGCCCGCGCCGGTTCCGGGGACGTTGGCCAGGGTGTGGCCGCCGCCGAGCGGGAGGTCGTACTCCCGGTAGCCGAGGAAGACGAAGTTGTCGTCGAGCATCCACTCGAAGAGGTCCCGCGCGTCGCGGGCGGAGGCCTGGCGGGGCCCCTCGACGGAGGCCATCTCCATGGCGTCCTTGACCGTCTCCCGGGCCAGAGCCTTCAGCCGGTCCTGGTCGTCGTGGGCGGTGACGACGTCGGCCAGCACGCGCCGGACGCCCTCTTCCAGCTGGCGGCCCTCCTCCTCGGTGAGGTCCGAGGTGAGGACCAGCGAGGTCCAGGACTCGACGATGGTTCGGCTGCCCTCGGTGGCCTTCTGGATGACGGGAAGCGCCGCCGTGTCCCCCGTGGCCATGCCCACGTAGCTCGACGCCCGGTCGAGTGCCTTGAGCCGGCCAGCGTCGTCGCGGTCCGCGAGGAAGATCGGGTGGGAGATGGTGGCGATTCCGCCGCCCATGCGGCCGGCCTCGGCCACGACAGAGTCGACGAGGAACGGCATGTCATCCGCCACAACGTACAGAACAGCTGTGGGCTGAGTGACGTCCACGCTGACGATGATCTGCCCCGGAGTCCGGGTCTCGGCGAGCGTGCGGTGTCTCCGCGCGCGCTCGATCAGGGACTGCTCACCGAGATGATCTCGATCTTCCTGGGAAAGTTGTTCAAAGTAGTGGTGAAGGAACTGGGTCTCAGAATCTTCACGACCGATGAGTGACTTGGGACGAGTGCCCTGCATCAGTAAGCCTCCGGCTGGATCAACGACAGAAAGGACGCAAGCCTCATTGTTCACGTCCCATAGATGAGCCTACTCGTTTTCTCAGCACCCCACCTCAAAGACCCCCGGTTCTTCCGACACGCCGACCAGTGGCGTGCACACTCAGGGCAGGGAAGGAGAATTCCATGTGCACATGGAGAAATATGACGGCAGAGTGCTTATTATCAAAATGAATGGCATGAGGATGCCCAATCCTGCTACTTTCTCTCACACCCAGCGCTGCGCCAGCAGGTCAGAAACGCTCCGAGAGAAAGGACGGCGATGTCCCCCTCATCCCTTCGCACGCACCGACAGCGCACAGCCGCGCACCGATCCCGCTCCGGCCTCGGCGGAGGGCTGATCTGGGTCACCCAATCCGGGGACTCGCTCTGGTCCGTCGCCAGGGACAGCTCAGTCCGTCCGCTCAGCCTCCGCGAGACGGCTCGCCAGGCCGATGCGATCATGACTCACAACCGCAGGCTTCTCAGAGGACGGGCAGCCGGTCTTCCGGAGGGTCTCCGGCTCGTCATCCCCGCAGCGGGGGTGCAGTCATGAGCGGCTCGGCCGGCGTCAGGCTGTCTCTGTCCCCCGCCCTCCGGCCTCGGATTCAGAGGGCTGGAGGGACTCCGCCCCCGGCTGGACCTGCGACGCCGACGGGCGGCTCAGGGGACGGGCAGCGCTCCCGGTACACGGACTTTGCGCTCGTCCGCTCCCTCGTGAGCCTCATTCTGGACGTCCTCGCGGACAAATGCGAGCTGCGCCGCCTGGAGCCCATGACTCGGCGCGCGCCCCGAGAGAAGATCTCGGCTCGGCTGCAGATGCACCGGGCGGCACGCCTCTCCCCCGCACGCACCGCGCCCTACTGGATGTCTGAGCCGCTCGTGGGCAGAACACTGATCCAGGAGCGCACCCCGGGCGTCCTCGAGGCAGTGGTTCTCTGCCATGCGCGCGAAGGCCGCGTCAGGGCCTGCGCCCTCCGCCTCGTTCGCAGCGGAAGGGCGCTGACCCTCACGGAGATCGAGTTCGGCTGACCTCAGCGGCGCCCGGCGTCGTCGGACGAGTGCCCGTGCGGGTGCTCGTCGACGACTGTCTGGACTTCCCCGGACTCGTTCGCACTCGTGAGCTCCAGGTGCTCCGGCGTCTCGGGCTCGTCGAGCCCGGCCTGCCGCAGGGCCTCCTGGGTCAGGACGCCTCGAGCGTCCTGAACTCCGGGGAGAGTCGCGGCCGGAGCCGGCGCAGCGACAGAGTCCATGTCCACGCTGAAGATGAGCCCGACGCTCTCTTCGCGGACGGACTCGGCCATGCGCTGGAACAGCTCGTACCCCTCGCGCTGGTATTCCACGAGCGGGTCGCGCTGGGCCATGGCGCGCAGGCCGATGCCCTCCTTGACGTAGTCCATCTCGTAGAGGTGCTCCTGCCACTTGCGCCCGAGGACCGTGAGGACGGCCCGGCGCTCGAGATCACGCATCTGGTCCGAGCCGATGGCCTCCTCGCGCTCGGCGTACTGCAGCTTCGCGTCCGCGACGAGCTCGGTGGTGAGCATGTCTCGGGTGATCCGGCGGCGGCTGCCCGCCTCCGCCTCGAGATCGGAGATCGTGACGGAGACGGGGAAGACCTCGCGCAGGTCGCGCCAGAGCTTCTCGAGGTCCCACTTCTCCGCGGCCCCGTCCACGGTGGCCTCGGCCACCAGGGCGGTGATGGAGTCCTCGAGGAAGTCCTGGACCTTGTCCTTGAGGTCCCCGCCCTCGAGAATGCGGCGGCGGTCAGCGTAGATGGACTCGCGCTGGCGGTTGAGCACGTCGTCGTACTTGAGCACGTTCTTGCGCTGTTCTGCGTTGCGGCTCTCCACCTGGCGCTGCGCGGACTCGATGGCGCGCGAGACCATCTTGTTCTCGATCGCCTGGTCGTCCGGGAAGGCGTCCGAGGACATCATGCGCGCGGCGGCTCCCGCGTTGAAGAGGCGCATGAGATCGTCCGCCATCGAGAGGTAGAAGCGAGACTCGCCGGGATCGCCCTGGCGGCCTGCGCGTCCGCGCAGCTGGTTGTCGATGCGGCGGGACTCGTGGCGCTCGGTGCCGAGCACGTACAGGCCGCCCAGCCCCCGAACCTCGTCGCGCTCTGTCTTCACGGCGTCCTCAGCAGCCTGGAGCACGGCGGGCCAGGCGGCTTCGTAGGCCTCGGCGTCGTTCTCGGGGTCAAGGCCCCGGGCTTCCATCTCCGCCACCGCGTTGAACTCTGCGTTGCCGCCGAGCATGATGTCCGTGCCTCGGCCGGCCATGTTCGTGGCGACCGTGACAGCGCCCTTGCGGCCCGCCTGGGCCACGATGGCGGCCTCGCGCGCGTGGTTCTTCGCATTGAGCACCTCGTGGCGGATGCCCCGGCGCTTGAGCAGCGTCGAGAGCGCCTCGGACTTCTCCACACTCGTCGTTCCCACGAGAACGGGCTGGCCCTTGGCGTGGCGCTCTGCGATGTCCTCCACCACGGCCTCGAACTTGGCGCGCTGGTTCTTGTAGATGAGGTCGTTCTGGTCCTTGCGGGCCAGCGGGCGGTTCGTCTCGATGGCGACGACGCCCAGCTTGTACGTGGACATGAATTCCCCGGCCTCGGTCTCGGCCGTGCCCGTCATGCCGGAGAGCTTCTCGTACATCCGGAAGTAGTTCTGGAGGGTGACCGTGGCGAGGGTCTGGTTCTCCGCCTGGATCTCCACGCCCTCCTTGGCCTCGATGGCCTGGTGCACGCCCTCGTTGTAGCGCCGGCCGGAGAGGATGCGGCCCGTGTGCTCGTCAACGATCCGCACCTCGCCCTCGGCCACGACGTAGTCCTTGTCGCGGTGGAAGAGCTCCTTGGCCTTGATCGCGTTGTTCAGGTAGCCGATGAGGGGCGTGTTGGCCGCCTCGTAGAGGTTGTCGATGCCGAGGCGGTCCTCGACCTTGTCGATGCCCGGCTCAAGGATCGAGACGGTGCGCTTCTTCTCGTCCCACTCGTAGTCCTCGTCCGCCCGCAGGGTCTCGGCGATGCTCGCGAACTCCTTGTACCAGCGGTTCACGTCGCCCGTGGCAGGCCCGGAGATGATGAGCGGGGTGCGGGCCTCGTCGATGAGGATCGAGTCCACCTCGTCCACGATCGCGAAGTGGTGCCCGCGCTGGACGAGCTCCTCGAGGGACCACGCCATGTTGTCCCGGAGGTAGTCGAACCCGAACTCGTTGTTCGTGCCGTAGGTGATGTCCTTGGCGTACTCCGCCCGGCGCTGCTCAGGGTCCATCGAGGAGAGGATGCAGCCGCTCGAGACGCCGAGGAAGCGGTACACGCGGCCCATGAGCTCGGACTGGTACTCGGCCAGGTAGTCGTTCGTCGTGATGACGTGCACGCCCTTGCCGGAGATGGCGTTGAGGTAGGCCGGAGCCGTGGCGACGAGCGTCTTGCCCTCGCCCGTCTTCATCTCGGCGATGTTCCCCAGGTGGAGAGCGGCGCCGCCCATGAGCTGCACGTCGAAGTGGCGGTGGCCGAGCGTGCGGCGCGCGGCCTCTCGTACGGTGGCGAAGGCCTCGATGAGGAGGGAGTCCAGCGTCTCGCCCTCGGCGTAGCGCTGTCGGTAGTCATCAGTGCAGGCGCGCAGCTCGTCGTCGCTCATGGCCCGGTAGTGGTCCTCGACGGCGTTGATCGCATCGACGTACCCACGGAGTCTCTTGTGGGTCCGGCCGTCGCCTGCCCGCAGAACGCGCTCTAATACGGATGCCACGATTCGTTACTCCCTGCACAAGGTGATGTTTTCGACGCCGCCGAGGTCCGGGGACAGCGATGCCGCGCCCGGAAACTGGACAGCTTGACCAGTCTACAGAAGGCGGCTGGCGAGCCTGTGTGCGCCACAGTCTCGCCAGCCGCGATGGCATCCGCTCGGGGTCAGCCTGCCCGGTACTCCCGGGTCTCCTCTGAGCCCTCCCCGTCGAGGAGGGAGAGCACGCCGTAGGACGTTCCCTGGCGGCGGTAGACGACGGCGTTGTGGCCGGTGCTCTCGTCCCGGAACACGTAGAAGTCGTGGCCCACCAGCTCCATGGCGTCCACCGCGTCGTCCGCGCTCATCGGCACGGCCTGGAAGGTCTTGCGGCGAATGAGCACCGGGGTGGACTCGACGCCCTGCTCGGCGCTCGGCGCCGCGCTCTGATCGCTGCCGGATTCACCGGCTGGCTGAATCTGGTCTGCCAGGGGGCGGTCGGTCGCCGCCGGAGGCAGAACAGCCGTGACGTCGTGGACGGCGGGCGGGGTGTGGCGTCCGTGGTGGACCTTGCGGCGGTCGTGCGCCCTCCGCAGGCGCTCGAGGAGCTTCCCGTAGGCGATGTCGAAGGCCGCGATCTTGTCCGCGGCGTGGGCCTCGGAGCGGATGACCGGCCCTCTGCCCGTCACCGTGAGCTCGACGGTCATCGTCCCGTCCGCCTTCTTGGAGTGGCCCTGCTGGGTGACCTTGATGTCCAGCCGCTGCGGCTTGTCCGCGAGCTTCTCGACCTTCTCCACCCGCTCGTCCGCGTACTCGCGGAAGCGGTCCGAGACCGTGACGTTGCGTCCTGTGATCTTGACGTCCATGATGTCCTCCAGATGCTGAGGTGTCACAGCAGCCCGGCATGCGCCCGGCTGTCGATGGGCCCTCGCGAAGAAGTGCCCATACTCCACCGTAGACCTGTGCAGCTGGAATTTCACCTGCTGTTTCCCCTGGGGTCACCTGGGAATGCCGGGCTGGCCCCGATGCACCCTTCCCGCAGCGAGAGCCACCGCCCCCACGCAGGGCGCCTGAGTCCACGGGGTGAGGGCGCGGAAGGCCGCTCCCAGCGTTGCGCCTGTCGTGAGCACGTCATCGACGACGACGACGCAGGCCGCCTCCCGGAGCGCCTGCCCCCATCCGGGAACGACTCTCAACGAGCCGCTGCGCCGCTCCGCCCGCTGCCGCGCGCCCAGCCCCTTCTGCCCGCTGCTCTGCGCCGCAGAGCGCAGTGTCATGGTGCGGGCGCCCGGGCCTGCAGGGGGCCTAAGGCTCGGCAGGGCCGGACGGTGCTCGAGCGCCGGAAGCACACGAGCCGCCCCGGTCTGCTCGATGAGCAGGCTCAGCGGGTCGAAGCCCCGCGTGAGAAAGGCGCTCCTCCGCCCGGGCACGGGGACCACAGCCACGGGCCCCGTCTCAAGCACCGTTTCCGTCCCCGTTGCCGAGCAGACCGCAGCCCGCAGGGCCGCCTCCAGGAAGGGCCCCAGGTCCTCGCTGAGCGCCGTCACGCCGCCGGATTTGTAGGCCAGCATGAGAGAGGAGAGCAGCCCGGAGTACGACCCTCCGGCCCACACTGGGGGCATCCCCCGATCCGGGAAGATCGGAAGCGCCGGGGCGGCGTCGCTCACCTCACGCGGACGGGGAGTGAGCTCCTCCGCGTGACGCAGCCGGCAGGCCGGGCAGATCGGCCCCTGGGGTCCGCTGCAGGCGATGCACGGCGCAGGCACGAGGGCTTCGAACACGTCAGAGACGGCAGAACCCCAGGCGGCCCACGGGGTTTCAGCTCTCCCGGATCGGCGTGCCATGGGCGGTCAGCCGGGGTAGTTCAGCCCGGAGAGGGTGATGCCGGTGTTGTACCAGCGCGTCCCCACGCGGGAGTAGAGCTTGCTGCCGCTGATGAGGTAGATGTCGTCTCCCCCGTTCCCGGCGGACAGGCCCGTGGCGCCCTGGAGCGGGCCCAGCGTCTCCTCGATCCCGCCCTGGGAGACGATGATCGGGGTGACCTCTTCTTTGGCTCCCAGGTTGGCGAGCGTCATCTTGGAGTCGCTGAGCCAGCGGACCGAGTTGAAGACGGCGGTGCCGGTGGGCACGTTCTCCGGGGTGGACAGGCGAGCGGGCACACCGTTGTCGTCGCGCGTGATCGCCGTGAGGAAGAGATGGGACTGGCCGTCCTTCTGCGCCACGACGGCCACGCGCACCCCGTCCCTGGCCACCCGCAGGTCTGTCACCGTGAAGCCGCTGAGCCACGACGCGGAGACGTCGGCTCCCGTTCCGGCCTGCCCTGTGGGCTGATAGGCGCGGACTGTCTGGGGCTGGCCCTTGTCCGGAGTCTTGACGGACCAGAGCCATCCGGCGGTGTCGAAGGTGGGGGGCGTAAAGGCGTAGCCGGTGTCCGTGAGCGTCACATCGCGGCCGGGTCCCGTGCTCAGCAGCTGGCTTCCCGAGGCGTTGAGGAAGGAGAACTGGTGCTTCGTGGAGGAGACCGCGGGGTAGCGGGGAGCGTAGCTGGAGGTGTCCGGAATGCCCTCGATCGCCGCGGTCTGGATCTTGTTGTACCAGACGAGTCGGTCCTTGAGGACCCCGACCTGGTCGGAGTCCACCTGGGGGTTCGTCGTGACCTGGATGAACTTGTCTGCCCCGCCCGTGATCTCCGGAATGGGCCGGTTCTCCGTGAGAATCTGAATGGAGTCCGCCCCGTTGACCCCCGTCAGGGAGAGCTGCAGCTGCTGCTTGATCTGCTGCCGGTTGATCTGCTTGAGGGTGTTCCAGTAGGCCAGCGGGAACTCCACCTGAGCGGTCTTGTCGATGACGGCCACCGTGGGGCTGGAGAGCGCGGCGTCCTTGCCGAAGGCGCTGGCCACCGAGTCCTTGAGGTAGGGGGCCGGCCCGTTGAGGAGAGCCGTCGCCACGTTCGTGGCGAGCTTCGGCGACTTCAGGAACCAGCGGGTGTCAGCCACCGCGTGGGCGAAGTCCGCCGAGTAGAAGTAGAGATTGCGCTGCTCGAGCAGCACCTTGGCATCGGTCGAGGAGATGAGAAGCTCGTCCGGAACGCTGCTCAGCCGATACTGGCCGCGCTCTTTGACCACGGACACCTTGACCGTGCGGGGGGCGGCGTTGGTCAGGTCGCGGCGCAGGCCGTTCTGGTCGATCTCCACGGCGGGCTGGTACTGGAGCTCGAAGGTGTTGGGGTCCGCCGTCGCCACGACCTTCGGGAAGGAGGAGTAGACCGTCGTGAGCTTCTCCGGCTTCCAGGCCTTCCCCTTCTCCTCCGTGAGGAACTCGCGCGCCTGGGTGAGGTTGTCCTGGACGCCCTTGTTGCTCTGGAGGTAGCCGTCCACGATCTCCGCGGGGGTGGCCCCCTCCTTCGGCCCCGAGAGGCGGTAGAGGTAAGGAAGGTCGTTGGTCTTCGCGGGAGCGTCGATCGTGTGCACAGCGGACGAGCGCGGGATCTGGGCGCACCCGGCTGCCATGAGCGTGAGGCTGACGACGACGCCGAGGCCCGCGCGGCGCCATCGACCCGCCGTCCTGCGGCGGCGGTCCGGGCTGACCCGCTGATTCGAACGGGCCCACAGGGGTGTGCTGCTCATAGTTCTATGTGCCTTCCAGCGGAATGAGGCGGGGACGGGTGAGGACGCGGTCGCTTCCGGGAGGCAGCGCCAGCGGCGACTGGTCTGCCTCTCCCCCGGGCTCGCGAGGCACCACGAGCAGGAAGGCCGACCCCTTTCCGGGCTCGCCCCACGCTGTGAGCCACCCCCCGTGCAGGCGGGCGTCCTCGGTGGCGATCGAGAGACCGAGGCCCGAGCCGCCGGTCTTGCGCGCCCGGGCCGGGTCCGCCCGCCAGAAGCGGTCGAAGACCCTCTGCGCATCCTCGAGAGTCATGCCCATGCCGTGATCGCGGACGCAGACGGCCAGGGTCTGCGGCGAGTCGGCGATGTGAATCTCGATCGGCTCCCCCTCGCCGTGCTCGATCGCGTTGATGACGAAGTTGCGCAGGATGCGCTCGATGCGGCGGGGGTCGGCCTCAAGGGTCGTGTCCTCCGCGGTCACGGCGACTGTCACCGCGCTGCCCGAGCCCTCGATGAGAGGGCGGGTCCCGTCCAGGACCTGCTGGACGATCTTCGCGAGATCGGCGTTCTCCGGCTCCAGGACGGCCGCGCCGGCGTCGTATCGGGAGATCTCGAGCAGATCGGCCAGAAGCACGTCGAAGCGCTCCACCTGGTCGTAGAGCAGCTCCGTGGACCGCTGGTTGATCGGGTCGAAGTCCCCTCGGGCGGTGTAGAGGACCTCAGCCGCCATGCGGACCGTGGTCAGCGGCGTGCGCAGCTCGTGGGAGACGTCCGAGACGAAGCGCTGCTGCATCTGGGAGAGGTTCGCGAGCTCGTTGATCTGGCGCTGGAGGGTCTCCGCCATGTAGTTGAAGGAGGTGCCGAGGCGGGCGATCTCGTCGCTGCCCCGAACCTGGATGCGCTCCTGGAGGTCTCCGCCGGCCAGCTTCTCCGAGACGTTGGCCGCGTGGGAGACCGGCCCCACCACGGACTTGGTCACGGTCCAGGCGATGACGCCGACCACCCCGAGCATGAGGAGCCCCGCGCCCCAGAGAACATTGTGGATGACGTCCAGCGTGGACTGGATCGACTCCATGGAGTAGACCACGTAGAGGCCGTACTCGTTGTTCGGGGGCAGCCTGACCTTCTGCCCGAAGGCGATGGCCGGGATCTCCCGTCCGTCCTTCTCGATGGTGATGGCCTGGTAGTACTGGCCGGAGCCCTTGCTGACGGCCTCTTTGAGGCTCGCGGGGATGACCGAGGGCGTCAGGTCGCGGCTCGTGCGGGTGGAGACCCAGTTGTTGGAGGTGGAGAAGGGCTCGAGGACGAAGCCGCGCTGCTGCTCCGACTCCGCGCTGGTGAAGATGCCCGTGGCGTCCTGGGCGAGCTCCTCCGTGCTTCCGCGGTCGTTCGCCGAGGAGTTCGTGAAGGAGACGTCCACCTGGGTGAGGGACTTGGAGGCCTCCGACTCGAACTGCCGCAGCCGCTCGGTGTAGAGCGCCCCGGCGATCTGGTGGGAGAGGTATGCCCCGATGCCCACGAAGGCGATGGCGCAGAGCAGCAGCGTGGAGAGCACCGTGCGGAACTGGAGAGACCGGTCCCAGCGGCCCCGCACGCCTCGGCGGCTGCGGCGGGACGTCCGCGAGGAGGGTGCGGCGGCCTGTGCAGGGGCCGGGGCCTCTGCGGGTGTCGCGCGATCAGCCAT